>JAFZYE010000041.1 GCA_017616445.1 Bacteroidaceae bacterium | reverse complement strand
GGTATGAGTGAGTCCATCTGGGTATTGATGGAGGTCGAGACATCCTGACGATTGATGGACATGGACTGTCGTTTTTGGAGTACCTTGCCGAAACGCTCACTCAAAGTCTTGGCAGTTTCTCCAACTACCTGACCACTAAAGACATTACCGACAGTGTTCTGAACCACCTTCGCCTCTTTATCACCATAGTCACGGACTAACTGGCTGAAGTCCTGGAATCCGAGACAGACGGCAACTTTGTTGCTTCGTGCGGTGGCTATCAGGTTATCCAGACCCTTGAAGTAAATGGTGGGCAACTCATCAATGATGACTGAGGATTTAAGCATTCCCTTTTTGTTGATGAGTTTTACAATTCGACTATTGTACAGACCAAGTGCTGCTCCGTAGATATTCTGGCGGTCGGGATTATTGCCGACACACAGGATTTTCGGTTCTTGCGGGTTATTGATGTCAAGTGTAAACTCACTGGCAGACATCACCCAATATAGCTGTGGGGAAATCATTCGGGACAAAGGAATCTTGGCAGATGCTATCTGCCCCTGTAATTGATCAGCAGCACCACCTTGCCATGCATCAATGAACGGGGACATATAGTTTTCCAATTCGGGATAGGATGAAAGAATCGGGAAAATGTCCTCATACTTGCGGTTCAGAAACTCTACAGCATGGGGGAAGGTACAGTACTTACCTCCTTGGTAAAGTTTGAGGAACCAGATGATGGCAGCAAACAGGATGATGGGCGATTCCACAAAGAAGTCACCTTGCTTCTGTACCCATGTGCGGTTAAGGTTAAGCATGATGGTGTAAGCAGATTCGTAGGCATCGGATATATCGGTCATAAAATCTGGATGAATAGGATTACATCGGTGACTTCTGCGAGGGTCATCAAAGTTGATGACGTAGAACTTTGGTAGCACCTTATAGCCGGATTTGTGTGTCAACATGTGGTTGTAGGCAATGGTACTCAGGTCACTAAACTTGTAGTCATAGATATACATTGAGAAGCCCTTTTCGATGGACTGCTTGATGAAGTTGTTCACTACGGCGTATGACTTACCACTACCAGGAGTACCAAGTACGATGGTGGCGCGGAACGGATTGACCACATTGATCCAACCTTTGTTCCATTTCTTCTTATAATAGAAGCGGGTCGGCAGATTGATGGAATACTCGTTCTCCAACAAGCGTGTTTCTTGCATGAAGGATTCATTCTCGTTATTGAACACATCATCCATGAGGTTATTCTGTAACAATCGGCTCATCCATAAGCCACCCATCAGCAGGCAGATATAGCCCACAGAAATTGTGAGAATATAAAGTGCCGTACAGAACACGAACGGAAATGGTAGGTCAAGCAGCCACCAGTTGAGGAAGAACAGGACGAAGCCGACGGCAAGCGAAGTCCAGATGCGCGGCCATGTCATCTTGTCTTCCTTCACACCCTTGATGCCGAGACAGGAGAGTGCCAGTAGCAATACGGCAAACAGTTTGGAATAGAGGATAGAGTGGAACAGTCCTGCCGTTCGGTCGAAGTTCATCAGAATCTTATCCACGATGCCCATTGTCAGGTGCCAGCCATCAATGGCGGCATAACAGTACCAATAGACATTCATCACTACGAGAATAATACTCACGGCTCGCATAAACTCCATGATTTTAGCGAGACCTCTCAAATCATCTTCTTGTTGCATAGATAATCTTTTTTATAGGTTTATAACTGAAGCGGGATTGCCTTATAAGTGAGGGTGATTCCGCTTTTTACGTTTACGCTGAAGTTTGCGGCGGAATGCCTCTTCTTCTGCATCCGTAACGGGGTTGTCGGTATTGAGGAAGTCAAGTGCATCAAGGAAGGATGCGGTACCCGATGCGCTGTGGTGGTACTCAGTACCGCTGCCGTCATATGACTGTTGCATTTGATCCTGACTGCTGTCGGTATCCGTATCGCTGTCATGATACTGCTCTTGTTCGTTACCTTCGTGTTCACGGAAAGGACGCTGCTCTTCAATCGGTGTGTTGAAGTGTTTGTCGAGTGCGTTTGCAGAGAACTCCTTACCCATACGGGAACCATTGAGGACACAATGAGTACGATGGTCAATGTAGGTCGCACCGTATAGTCTGCCTTCATCTGTGTAGCGAAAAACACAGTCAATGCCTTTGGTTTTCAGCATTTGTACCAATTCATCCTTATCGTATGTACGACGAAGGGCATACTCCAATGTCTTCCTTGTCGGCTCTGTGAGATTTTTCTCTTTGATGTTCTTCTTGGAAAAAGTTGCTTTACGCTGAAGTGCCTCATAGCCGACGGACTTGCCAAAGAGTGAAGACTTGAATGGATTGCCTACCTTCTCACCATTGGCATCAATAACGGAATAGACTAACCCGTTATAGTCCTCTCCTTTTGCATTACCCCTTACCTCATCTGCTGTCAGGTTGTATAGTGACAACAAAGCACGTAGTTCCCCGATTGTCTGGAACTGGTATTCGCGGAACACAGCCTTGACGGTATTCCCAACTTGTCTTTTGATGTCCCCTGTATCTGGATTGACTGGATGCAGGGGATTTTGCTGTTTTGCCTCTCGTTTATTGCCTTGATGTAATCCGTAGCGTCGTTCAAAGTCCTGAATAATGGCGAGACTACGCTTATGAGTGAAGTCGGAGTTGATGCGCTTGCCCTGTTCATCCACACGGACTGAAACTATGTGCAGGTGATGACGATCGATGTCCTCATGCTTTACGATGATATACGGCTGATCACCATAGCCCATGCGCTGCATATACTCATGCGCCATTTCGGTCAGTTCCTTGTCCGTCAGTCTGTCGTCGGGATGGGGATTGAGCGAGACGTGGATGACAGGTTTCTCCGTGCGCATCTGTAATGGCATGTGCCGCTCAAAGCCATGCATGGCCCGAACAATGTCAACCTTGCCTGTACCATCATTGAAGATCTTGTTGGTATCAAGCAGTTGTCCCTTGCCCTCGTTCACTTTGTCGGCATTGTACTTGATAGCACCGAAGAGACCGGAGCCGATTGTAATCTTTGCTACCATCGTTCCTTTGCCTCCTTTGCCAATGCCACAATCTTCTGCCCCTGCTCAATCATCTGACGGGTAAGACCCTCCAAACGATAGAGCAAGGCCATTGCCTTCTTCTCGGAAAAGTGGCTACGCAGTTCCTTCACCACTTGGTTATAGTTGACTGCCACACCACGGAACTGGGCATGGAACGATGACAGTTTTTCGTAGAACTCAATCATCGTCTTGTCTACTTTCACCACTCGGAATGGCTCAGAAAACACCCTCGACTTGACGAAAACGGCCTTGGCATATACGCCAGACTGTTCGTAGAGTGTGAGGAATCTGGCCCATTCCACATCGTCGAAGCGTACCATCACGCAGTGGGTACACTTGTTGTTCTTCGGGTATCGACCCGCTTTTCGCTTCTTGTTTTCTTCCATATTATCTGTGATACGTTACTTTCGTTTCTTCAAATCAGGGGATGACGACTTCGGAGTCAGACCCCAGCCCCCTGCAAGGGCAAGATGATGTTTCGTGGGTAACCCGAAACCTTTTGAGTAACTCAAAAGACATCTTGCTATGCTCCTGCGGGCATACGTAATCCGCCTTGCGGACGGATTAGTCGTTTCGAGAGACCAATCATCGGTCGTGACCGACATTCACCGTCGCTTCCCGATTCACTTTGCGGTTGCAAAGGTCGGCGTTTCCGATGACTTCAAATGTCAAGTTGATATCAAGTTGATAACAAGAAAATTGTTGGCTTGCCCTCCATGCGCAGATTTGAAGGGCATTTCAGCGCAACAGGCTCTGGAATTTTGGCTGGTCGTGAAAATCATCGTTCCTTTGCACCGTCAATCGAACGAACGTGCTAACGATGGTTGGAAAGATGGAGCGTTGGAACGCTAGAACGTACGAGCGTTGGAACGCTGTAACGCAAGAACGTATAAACGACAGATTGGTGGTGGGAACAAACTTTCCTTCTATCCTGATAACGAACGCAGGAACAGACCATCCATCGTACGAACGATGTAACGAACCATCGAACGCAGTTAGGAGCGAACGAGCAATTGAAAGCTCTAATCTACGAGCGACAGGACGATAGAAGCAACGAGCGAACAAACGTAAGGTATAACCATATAACGAAAGAAGAAATGAAAGAAACAAAATTCATCGCCTTCTCCACCCAGAAAGGAGGAGCGGGCAAGACAACGCTGACGGTGCTGACAGCGAGTTATCTGCACTATGTGAGGGGGCTGAACGTGGGAGTAGTTGACTGCGACTTTCCTCAGTTCAGTATAGTGGACATGCGCAAGCGGGACTTTGAGAACATCAAGGGTAACGAGCTGTTGTGCAAGCAGGCCTTCGACCAGTGCAAGCGACTGAATAAGAAATCGTACCCCATCAAGGACAGCCGTCCTGAGGATGCCATTGATGCTGGCAAGGAAATGGCACAGGACTATGATCTTGACATCGTGTTCTTCGACCTGCCAGGAACCTTGAATAATCCGGAGGTGCTGAAGGTCGTGTCACAGATGGACTATGTGTTCTGTCCCATCATTGCCGATAAGGTGGTGATGGAGAGTTCACTGGTGTTTGCCAGGTTAGTGAATGAATCCCTCATCATTCCCGGCAACGGACGAATCAAGGGGCTTCACTTCGTTTGGAACATGGTGGACGGCAGAGAGAAAACCAGACTCTATGAGGTC
>JAFZYE010000040.1 GCA_017616445.1 Bacteroidaceae bacterium | reverse complement strand
TTCTATCAGCCTGAAGGTCTCTTCGCTGCTTACGAACAGGGCATCGACATCAACCGCAACCTCAATGATTTTTACTATGATGAAGAGCGTGACCTTTGGGTAAAGAACATCAACATGCTGCTGGAACCTGTCACTTACATTTATTTGACGCAGGTGATCTTCCACAACAACAAGGGACGGGTAGTAGCCGTCGAAGGTAACGCCAACCTCTCAGGCATGGCACGAAGTGTAGTTTTGAACTCAGGTATTGCAGGTAGTGATGCGATTGTCGTTGACTACAACGTCCGCTTCAAGAAGGATTGTAACATGAATGGTGAAAGTGTTGATATTGCAGGCGGTCGTCTGATGTCATTTGGCATGTGTAATATCAATGGTACTCGTTTCGCCGAAAGCCGAGGCGGCGTCACCCGCGCCGACGACGGCATCAAGCACTATATGGACGTGACCATGCAGTTCAGCAATGGTATGGACTCCACCTTCGTCTTCGAGGTGACCGACCAAGTTCAGAAGCGGTTCAAGGGAGGCGTCATCACCGTAGAATTAGATATGGACACCGTTCCAATTCCAAAACGTAAGGGAGGATCCGGCTTCGATGCTGTTGTTGTTGACTATGAAGATGGCGGCACCCAAGAATTTAACTTGTAGAACAAACAAAGTAAAAGAATCAAATAAACAATACACCAGAAAATGAAAAAGTATCTATTGCTCCTCACAACCTCAGCAAGTGTAGCACTTGTGGGCTGTACCAGCGACAACTTCGTTGGAGTAACAAACGTTGAGAATCCAGAAGAGCAGGTTGCTATCGATTTCGGAAGCAACACGCAGGCCAAGACTCGAGCAGGCCATGCAGAGTCAGCAGAACTTCTGGGTGGCAAATTCTACATCTTTGGTCAAAAGACTACAGGTAGTACCACCAGCACTATTTTCGACAACTATCTCCTCGAGTACACCGAAGGCTCTGCAGGTTCTACTGAGTCTAATACTGCTGACTGGGAGTATGTCGGGAAGACTTCTTTAAAGGGCGCCTATCAGGACATCAAGTACTGGGACTACAGCGCTTCAGAATACAATTTTGTAGCTGTTGCAGGTCTTGGAGCAAACGAAACCATCAAAAACACTGAAGATGGTATGCGAATTGAAGTTACCGATGCAAATGCACTGACAAATATTTACGTCGCAGACCGTATAACAGCTACCCCAACAGCGCAGGCAGCAACGGCTACGACCCCGGCCACCGTTCCTTACAATCAGACCGTAACCTTCAAGTTCCGTCGTCTGGGAGCACAGATGCGTATCGGTTTCTATGAGACCGTTCCAGGCTATGCTATCAAGGATCTAGTATTCTACTATATCGGGGCTCCTTCTGGCAGCAAGACTGTCGGTGTCGGTGCAGCGTTCCCAACATCAGGCAAGTTTACGGTGACATACGACGATCCAACCAATGCAGCAGTCACATCATTTGCTGGCGCTACCAATAAGCTCGCTTACTCAAATACCTTCGGAGAACTTGACTACACATCCGTTTCTGCAGCCAAAGCGGGTCAGGCATCCAAATATATCGCAGCTGATGGTTCTGTCTCCGACACCGAAGTCAAGGCATTCATCGGTTCATCCGCCAGCGAGGCTACCTTCGGAAAAGGCTCTTACACCATCGATGGCACTTCGGGTGTCACTTCCGACTACAAGCCTATCCTTCCATACGAGCAGAACTCGCTGAAGATGCAGATGCGTGTTGACTATACCCTCGTTGCTCTCGACGGTAGCGGCGAGGAGATTCATGTGCGCGACGCATACGTTAACGTTCCTGTGGAATATCTAAAGTGGAAGCCAAATTATTCCTACACTTACATCTTCAAGATCAGCGACAGGAGCAATGGCTACACAGGTGAAGGTGGTGGCGGCGAAGTCACAGTCGGTCCTGGACGTGATCCAGATCCCGAAAAAGGTGGAGATAACGATCCTTCTGACGTAGATGGTGACGGCGAAGTAGATCCTCCTTATGTTCCAGATCCTAACTATCCAAATCCATATATCGATGACCCAGATTCTGATGATCCAAATGATGTCATCCCCAACCCGGATGCTCCATTGGTGCCAAACCCAGATTATCCGGATCAACCCGATGCTCCAAGCGGTGACCAGGGCGACCCATCCAACCCAGTACCGACACCAGAGGATCCAAACAGCCCAGGTAATCCCGATCCAGAGAACCCTGCTGAGTTGTTCCCAATCACCTTCGATGCTCTTATAGTTGATGAGGTCGAAGAAGTACAGGAAATCATTACTGAAGTCACCACTCCTTCCATCACCACCTATTCGGCCACAAGTGATGTGACCACCAACGACGAGTACAAGGTTGGCGAGGAAATCATCATTTCGGCTGAGGACGGCGTAACTCCAACAGCATGGGACTACATCCTCTCAGCAGAAGAGATTACCGAAGCCAAGGCTGCAAACAAATATGCAACCGCTACATGGACGTCTCTAGGAACTGACAAAAAGGCAACACTGACACCGACAGAAGCAGGCTACTACGTAATCCGTCTGACCACAGCCAGCGCGACAGCTTACAAGGTTATCAAGGTTATCGACTAAATCCCTCTCCCATGTGGAGAGGGCCACTGAGACTAGAATACAAAAACTATTATAAACCAATTAAATCTATCTATTTATGAAAAAGTATTATTCTTTCATTGCTCTAGCAGCTCTTGCACTAGCAAGCTGCACAAGCGACGAATTCGTGGG
>JAFZYE010000039.1 GCA_017616445.1 Bacteroidaceae bacterium | reverse complement strand
TAGGCTGAGCCTCTCCGTTGATGTAGGCTGGCTTAACCATCTCCAGATACCAGCTTGAGAACTCATCCCAGAAGAGCTTGTATACTTCCATCAGTGCTTCTGATAAACGATATTTTGTGAACAGGTCATTAAGCTCTGTGAAGGTTGCCTTCAGTTTCGCCTCAAACCATTCTGTAGCAATCTTGCATGCTGCAGGCTGTTCAATGTCTGCTACCTGCCAGCCCTTCACCAGACGGAAGGCATTCCAAATCTTATTGTTGAAGTTACGACCTTGCTCGCAGAGTGCCTCGTCAAAGAGAATATCGTTGCCTGCAGGTGCACTGAGCATCATACCCATACGCACGCCGTCGGCACCAAATTTATCAATAAGTTCGATAGGGTCTGGCGAATTACCTAATGACTTCGACATCTTACGACCGAGCTTATCGCGGACGATACCTGTGAAATAGACATTCTTGAACGGCATGTCCTTACGGTATTCGTAGCCTGCCATAATCATACGTGCTACCCAGAAGAAGATGATGTCCGGACCTGTTACAAGGTCAGAGGTGGGGTAGTAGTAGTTCAGCTCTTCATTGTCTGGGTTGTTGATACCGTCGAAGAGTGACAGTGGCCACAGCCAACTTGAGAACCATGTGTCGAGAGCATCATCATCCTGACGGAGGTCAGATAGTTGCATGTCAGCATTACCGGTCTTCTGACGAGCAAGCTCAAGCGCTTTTTCTGCATTTTCAGCAACAACGAAGTTTTCTTCTGAATCTCCGGAATAATAATAAACTGGAATTCTATGTCCCCACCATAACTGACGGCTAATACACCAGTCCTGGATATTCTCCAGCCAGTTCTTGTATGTAGTCTTGTACTTTGTAGGATAGAACTTCAATTCGTCGTTCATTACCGGTGGCAGTGCTATGTCTGCAAAATGCTGCATCTTCAGGAACCACTGTAGGCATAGACGAGGCTCAACGGCAGTGTCGCTGTTACGCTCAGAATATCCCACTTTGTTTTCATAGTCCTCAATGCGCTCCATGAGACCTGCTTCCTGCAAGTCTTTGACAATCTGCTTACGACAGTCCATACGGTCCATGCCAACATAGATAGGACTTTGCTCGCTGATTGTTCCGTCAGCATTGAAGATATCAATAGTTTCCAGATTGTGGGTCTTTCCAAGCATGTAGTCATTGGTGTCGTGAGCAGGAGTAACTTTCAAACAGCCTGTTCCGAATTCAATGTCCACATAACGGTCCTCAATGACAGGTATGACTCGATTGACCAGAGGTACGATGACCTTTTGCCCCTTGAGCCATTGGTTCTTCGGATCCTTGGGATTGATACACATTGCGGTATCACCCATAATTGTCTCAGGACGGGTCGTAGCAACGACGGCATAATAACCCTTCTCGTCTTTGTGAATGATGTTGCCTTGAGCCTTCAGGTCATCAAGATTATCTAGTTTTTCTAGATTATCTACATAATATTTCAGGTGGAAGAGATGACTCTTTTCCTCACGATAGACAACCTCCTCGTTTGAAAGGGCAGTCTGTGCCTTCGGGTCCCAGTTCACCATTCTCAGACCACGATATATAAGACCTTTGTTGTAGAGGTCAACGAAAACTTTGATGACGCTCTCAGAACGCTTCTCGTCCATTGTGAACGCTGTACGATCCCAGTCACAACTGGCACCCAGTCGGCGTAACTGCTTCAGGATGATGCCACCGTGCTCATGAGTCCAGTCCCATGCGTGCTTAAGGAATTCTTCGCGTGTAAGGTCACTCTTCTTAATGCCCTGTTCTGCGAGTTTCTTAACCACTTTTGCTTCTGTAGCAATAGATGCATGGTCGGTTCCTGGTACCCAGCATGCATTCTTACCTTCCATTCGTGCACGACGCACAAGGATATCCTGGATGGTATTGTTCAGCATGTGACCCATGTGGAGCACACCAGTGACATTTGGCGGTGGAATCACCACCGTGTATGGCTCACGTCCATCAGGTTTACTACTAAACAGCTTGTTATCTAACCAATACTGATACCATTTCGACTCAACCTCTTTTGGGTCGTATTTTGTTGCTAATTCCATTGTTATGATGTTGCTTTAAACTTACTAAGTTTCAATTGGATGCAAAGGTAGTGCAAACTGAGCGGAAAACAAAATTTATTTAGTCAAAAAAACGGGACTCACTCCTGTGAGCCCCGTCAGAAATTTATAATTTAAGTCTTTGTGTTGGGTTTATACTATTCCTTGTGCCATCATTGCACGTGCTACCTTGAGGAAGCCTGCAACGTTTGCACCCTTGACATAATTAACATATCCGTCAGCCTCAGTACCGTATTTCACACAGTTTGCGTGAATGTCGTTCATGATGTCGTGAAGCTTCTGGTCAACCTCTTCGCGGCTCCAACGCAGACGCTCAGAGTTCTGGCTCATCTCAAGACCTGATACAGCCACACCACCTGCATTTGCAGCCTTTCCTGGTGCGTAGAGAATCTTTGCATCCTGGAAAATCTTGATAGCTTCAGGAGTAGAAGGCATGTTTGCACCCTCGCTGACAGCGATCACACCATTGTCAACAAGTGCCTGTGCTGCTTCACCATTGATCTCGTTCTGAGTTGCTGATGGCAGTGCGATATCAGCCTTCTCGAACCAAGGCTTCTTACCAGCGACATATTTAACACCATATTTCTCAGCATATTCAGAGATACGGCCACGCTCGATGTTCTTCAGCTCCATGATATAGTCGAGTTTCTCACGTGTGATTCCGTCTGGGTCATAGATATAACCGTCAGAGTCAGAACATGTTACAGGAATTGCACCAAGTTGGATAAGTTTCTCCATAGTGTACTGTGCCACATTACCCGCACCTGATACGAGAACCTTCTTACCCTTAATGTCGATGCCCTTTGTCTTCAGCATGTTAACGAGGAAGTAAACATTACCGTAACCTGTTGCCTCTGGACGAATCAGTGAACCACCGAACTCCTGACCTTTACCTGTGAGAACACCCTGGAACTGGTGAGTGAGCTTCTTGTACATACCGAACAGATAGCCAACCTCGCGACCACCGACACCGATGTCACCAGCTGGTACATCCTCATCAGGACCAATATGACGATAGAGCTCTGTCATGAATGCTTGGCAGAAACGCATTACCTCTGCATTGCTCTTGCCACGTGGTGAGAAGTCAGAACCACCCTTAGCACCACCCATAGGCAGTGTTGTCAGTGAGTTCTTGAAAGTCTGCTCGAAAGCAAGGAACTTCAAAATTGAAAGGTTTACTGATGCGTGGTAGCGCAGTCCACCTTTGTACGGACCAATAGCATTGTTGTGCTGAATGCGGTAGCCCATGTTTGTCTGTACGTTACCCTTGTCATCTACCCAAGTAACACGGAATTCAACGAGACGATCAGGAAGACAGAGACGCTCGATGAGGTTTGCACGCTCAAACTCCGGGTGCTTGTTGTACTCCTCTTCGATAGTTCCTAAAACCTGACTAACAGCCTGGATGTACTCTGGTTCATTGGGGAATCTTCTTTTAAGATTCTCTACAACTTCTGTAGCTTTCATAATCTTTTTACTTTAGGTTGATTGAAGTTTAAAACTAATACGTTCTTGTAAATTTGTTGCAAAGTTACAGCAATTTTGTAAAATTGCAAACATTTTGATAACTTTTTTCGTTAAAAAGTAGAAAAAAGTAACTTTATCAGCATTTTCGTTGTGATAACTACGCTTTTGAACGTCGTGTGAGCCAACGTAATGGTTTCTTGATTAGTTCAGCCAATCCACTCTTTTTCTTTTTATGAGCTACAGTATTTTCGGAGATTGCGTATTTTGTTGTTGTTTGATTATTTTGTTCTTTGTGCGAATGCTTATGCTTACGTTGTTTTTGCTCACCACGTTGTTTTTGTTCACCACGTTGTTTTTGTTCACCACGTTGCTTTTGTTCACCACGTTGCTTTTGTGGTTTGCGAGGTTTTTGCTCCTTTTCTCTTGCACCCTGCTCGTTTCTTTTCGTTCCTTGTTCCTTGCCTCTTTGTCTTTTGGATGAGTTACTCTCGACTCTTGACTCTCGACCCTCTTTGTTATGTGGCTTATGTCGATGTGCATTCTGATTACGGTCTTTGCGTCTGCGATTCTTTGCGTTAGCCTTCTGCATTTTATATTCAGGTCCTGCACCTAATTCATCGGGTAGGGCGTTCTTTGTGATGGTCTTTTCCAGAAAGCGTTCTATCTGCTGGAAATATGTGAAGTCACGCTCGCTTACGAATGTGATGGCAACACCGTCACGGTCAGCTCGTGCGGTACGGCCTATGCGATGAACATAGTCTTCTGCATCTTGTGGCACATCGTAGTTTATTACCATTGCGATGTCATCGATGTCAATACCTCGGGATAGTATATCGGTGGCTACTAGAACATCTATCTGCCCACTCTTGAAGCGGAACATCATTTCATCGCGCTGTGCCTGTTCCAAGTCAGAGTGCATCTCACCACTATTTATACGCATGCGCGCGAGAGCCATATTGATTTGCTTCACCGTTTGTTTTTTCCCAGAGAAGATGATGACGCGTTTCAGACCACCGTTTTTGAATATGTGTTTGATGATTCCGAGTTTCTGTGTCTCGTGGCAAATGTATGCGCTCTGTTGTATTTTCTCTGCCGGTTTGCTCACTGCGAGTTTTATTGCAACAGGGTTCTTGAGCAGGTTATGTGACAGTTCTTCTATCTTCTGCGGCATCGTCGCAGAGAACATAATGGTCTGGCATGTTGACGGCAGGTGTTTCGCAATCTGCATGATGTCATCATAGAAACCCATGTCAAGCATACGGTCAGCCTCATCGAGGACGAAGAACGACACCTTGCTAAGATCTACATTCCCAAGACTGATATGTGAGATGAAGCGCCCAGGTGTAGCAATCACTACGTCAGCACCCAGCGACAGGCTTTTTAATTCCTGGTCGTACCGTCCGCCATCATTGCCACCATAAACGGCAACGCTGCTTACATCGTTGAGATAATATCCGAATCCCTGCATCGCCTGGTCTATCTGTTGAGCCAGTTCTCGCGTTGGCGCCATTACTATGCAGTTGACAGCGTCTGCAGGATATCTGCCCTCATCAAGGAGGCTGAGTATTGGCAAAAGGTATGCTGCTGTTTTTCCTGTTCCCGTTTGGGCTACTCCCAATACATCACGTCCTTTCAGTATTTCCGGAATACATTTCTCCTGCACAGGTGTACAAGTGTCGAAATGCATGTCGTATAGTGCATCAAGCACATTGTCGCTTAAATCTAATTCGTCGAAAAACATGATGTTATTTACAATTTGACAATTTACAATTTATTCAAATTTCGTTCTCAAGGAACTCCAATTTATTTGCCTATTTTTATTTTCTGCCGAAGGCTTCCCCTCGCCTTGAGGAGAGGGGTTAGGGGTGAGGCTCTCTCCACCTCTTCAATTTTTAACCTCAACTTTCAACCCTCGACCTTAATTAGGTGCATGACGATAGCAGTAGTATGCTATGACAGCGAAGATGAAGTTTGGTGTCCATGCAGCAAAAGCAGGTGAGAATCCTGCATTGATGGCGAAAGTGGAACTGATAGTAAGCAGCATGATATATATGAAACTCAGAATCAGTCCGATACCGAGATACAATCCCATACCGCCTTTGCGTTTACGTGATGACAGCGACAGTCCTATTATTGTCAGGATGAATGAAGAGAACGACACGGCAATACGTTTGTGGTACTCCATCTCATATTGCACTACATTACCTGAGCCTCGCGATGTCTGTTTTGATATATAGTCACGCAACTGTGGGCTTGTGAACGTTTCCTGCTGTCCTTTGGAATATACAAGGTCCGTAGGCTCCATAAGTATTAGAGTGTCCTTTACACTTCCGCTTACTATCTCTTCTTTTAGTCCTTTCAGTTTACGTATTTTCCAGTTTGTTGCCTTCCAGTGATATTTCGAATCTGAGATAGTGTCGTATTGTATTTCAGTTGCAGTCATGTGGCTGACAAGTTTCTTGTCTTCAAACTTGTCGAGACAAAATCCGTAACCTCGTTTGTGGGTATTGTCGTAATGCTGTATATACGCGATGATTCCGTTTCCAACCTGTAGCTGCACGTTGTCGGCCAATGTGTTGCGTTTTTTGTTCTTATACATCGTTTCAAAGTTCTGCCTAACTACTGTTCCGTGTGGAATGACGTAGGCACCCAGATAAAACGTCATGATAGAAATAAGAACGCACGATATCATGTATGGCCGCATGAGCCGTTTGAACGACATTCCTGCCGCGAGCATAGCGATAATCTCAGAGTTTCCTGCTAGCTTGGAGGTGAAGAAGATTACGGCAATGAAGACAAATAGTGGTGAGAAGAGGTTAGCGAAGTACGGCACAAAGTTAGCATAGTAGTCGAAGACAATAGCTTTCATCGGGGCATTGTACTGACTGAACTTCGCCAGGTTCTCATTGACGTCGAAGACGATGGAAATGGAAATAATCAGTATGATGGCAAAGAAATACGTTCCAATAAATTTCTTTATGATATACCAATCCAGAATGCTGATATAGCGTCGTGGGTTGAGCCACCGCATGTAATGCATGAGCCACTTCAGTCGTGGTTTCAACCATTCCAGTCGCGGCTGTAGCCAGCGCCATACTGGGGCAAACCATACTGCAATGTGTTGCAGCATCGGTTGTATCCGTACCCATAGAGCAAGGAGGTATTTCCTGCCTATAGAAGAAATTGTATGTATGATCGTTTCTTTATTCACTCTAAATTCCCAATCGTCAACTATAAGGTCGCTCAACTCTATACTAAATCCTTCTTCCCAACTGTTCAATGATTCCTCTCTTCCAAGCAACGAAATCACCCTGTTCAATATGCTGACGTGCATCTGTTACTAAACGCAGGTAGAATGCTAAGTTATGGATGCTGGCAATCTGCATGGCGAGCAGTTCCTGTGCCTTAAACAAGTGGTGAAGATATGCTTTCGTGTAGATACGATCCACATCACATCCGTCAGGGTCGATAGAAGTGAAGTCCAACTCCCATTTCTTGTTACGCATATTCATCGTTCCTTCATAGGTGAAGAGCATCGCATTGCGCCCGTTACGCGTCGGCATCACACAGTCGAACATGTCCACGCCACGTTCTATCGCCTCCAGGATGTTCTGTGGAGTGCCCACACCCATAAGGTAGCGTGGCTTGTCCTTTGGAAGGATGTCGTTGACGACTTCTATCATTTCGTACATCACCTCCGTAGGTTCACCCACTGCCAATCCGCCGATAGCATTACCGTCAGCCCCTTTGTCTGCAACATATTTTGCTGCTTCCTGACGCAGGTCCTTGAAGGTACAACCCTGAACAATGGGGAAGAGACTCTGTTCGTATCCGTAGAGCGGTTCCGTTTCGTTGAATCGTTTTATGCATCGGTCCAACCATCGTTGTGTAAGCATAAGACTGTTCTTGGCGTATGAGTAATCGCTCTGTCCTGGGGGACACTCGTCAAATGCCATCATAATGTCGGCACCGATGATGCGCTCTGTGTCCATCACATTCTCTGGCGTGAAGATATGTTTTGATCCGTCGATATGTGAGCGGAACTCACATCCTTCTTCCTTCAGTTTTCTGATTCCAGTCAGAGAAAACACCTGAAAGCCTCCAGAGTCGGTGAGGATAGGGCGTTCCCAACCGTTGAATCCATGCAGTCCTCCAGCCGCCTTCAGAATGTCCAGTCCTGGACGCAGATACAGATGATAGGTGTTACCAAGAATTATCTGGGCTTTCACCTGCTCACGCAGTTCCGAGAAATGCACACCTTTGACACTGCCGCAAGTTCCCACAGGCATGAAGATAGGGGTCTTTATCTGTCCGTGGGCGGTGGCTATGACTCCTGTACGGGCGTCACTTGCCGGGTCGGTATGTTGTAGTTCGAAAGTCACTATTTGGTCGTTTGGTACTCCCTCCCCTTGGAAGGGAAGGGGTGGTGTCGTCGTTTAACTCATTTCCTCTCCATTCTGGGAAGGGTCAGTTGTGGATGTTTGTTCAACTGTCAGGTCGATGGGATGTTCCACAATCTCGTCAGTAAGGGCAAAGTCCCATACCTCACGGACGTTTTCAACATAGTGGAATTCCACTCCCTTGCGATATTTCTCAGGAATCTCTTCGATGTCCTTACGATTCTCCTTGCACATCACGATGTCAGTAATTCCTGCACGTTTTGCAGCAAGAATTTTCTCCTTGATACCACCCACGGGGAGTACTTTTCCTCGAAGTGTTATTTCGCCGGTCATAGCGGTGTTTTTACGTACTTTACGTTGTGTCAGGGCTGACGCTATTGATGTGGCTATAGTGATACCGGCAGACGGACCGTCCTTTGGAGTAGCACCCTCAGGAACGTGGATATGGATGTTCCACTGCTCGAAGATACGATAGTCAACACCCAATGTGTCAACGTGTGCCTTCACATATTCCAATGCTATGACGGCCGACTCCTTCATCACATCACCTAAGTTACCAGTCAGGGTGAGTTTGCCAGCCTTACCTTTTGACAGCGATGTTTCTATGAAGAGAATCTCTCCACCAACACTTGTCCACGCCAGACCTGTGACAACTCCGGCATAGTCATTGCCCTGATAAATATCACGATAGAATGGCGGCTTACCCAGCAGGTCTTCAATCTCTGCCGGAGTGATTTTCTCGTAGGGTAGCTCGTCCTCCATAGCCTTGCGATAGGCCAGTTTGCGGAACGCCTTATTCACCTGCTTTTCCAATTGGCGGACACCACTCTCACGGGTGTATTGCTCCACAATCTTCTCTATTGCAGCCTTGTTGAAAGCCAGTTTCTTGTCGCCGTCAAGACCCGTGTTTACTTTCTCCTTCGGAATGAGGTGACGTTTGGCAATCTCTACCTTTTCCTCTGTGATGTAACCACTGACTTCTATAATCTCCATACGGTCGAGTAGTGGGCGAGGGATAGTGCCGAGATTGTTAGCCGTTGCTATGAAGAGCACCTTCGACAGGTCGTAGTCAACGTCGAGGTAGTTATCGTGGAATGCATTGTTCTGCTCTGGGTCAAGCACTTCGAGTAATGCCGATGCAGGGTCACCGTTGATGGTGTTCTGCGTCACCTTGTCTATCTCGTCGAGGATGAATACGGGGTTGCTACTGCCGGCTTTCTGTATGCTTTTGATGATGCGGCCGGGCATAGCACCGATATATGTACGACGGTGTCCGCGAATCTCTGCCTCGTCGTGCAGACCACCCAGCGACATTCTCACATACTTACGTTTCATTGCCTCAGCAATGCTCTTTCCGAGACTCGTCTTACCGACTCCCGGAGGACCATACAGACAGATTATCGGCGACTTCATATTGCCACGTAGCTGTAATACAGCCATGTATTCGAGGATGCGCTCTTTTACCTTCTCCATACCGTAGTGGTCGCGGTCGAGCACTTTTTGTGCACGCTTCAGGTCGAGGTCGTCAGTAGTGAACTCATTCCAGGGGAGGCCCACCATCGTCTGGAGGTAGTTGAGGAGCACGCTGTAGTCGGGACTCTGTGGATTCAGGGTGTCCAGTTTGTCCAGTTCTTTTGTAAAGACCTTCTTCACCTCCTCCGGCCATTTCTTTGTATTGGCCTTTCGTTCCAGTTCCTTTCTCTCCGGTGACCCTTCGCCATTACCTAACTCCTCCTTGATGTTCTTGATCTGCTGTTGGAGGAAGTACTCCCTCTGCTGTTCGTCGAGATCCTCACGTGTCTTTGTACGGATGTCTTGCTTCAGCTGCAGCAGCTGTGTCTCGCGACTCAGTATGCGAAGCAGCATGAACAGTCGCTCTTTCAGTGCATCCTCCTTGAGGAGCTTCATCTTGTCAGTCGTGTTCAGCGGCAGGTTAGAGCAGATGAAGTTCAGAAGCATGGTGGGGTGGGTGATATTACGCATGGCGACGAGCGACTCGTCAGGAATCTCATCACTCTTGTGAACATATTCCGTCGCCATATTATTCAAATCCTCAAAAGCAGTATAGTATTCCGTGTCGTTGTCAGCAGGAACATACTCTCGTGAACTGGTTACATTACCGACATAGTAAGGACGCTTCTTCACAATGTCCAGAAGGCGACAACGGCCTAACCCCTGCACGATGGCAGTCTTATTGTTTGTGCCGGGCAATTCAAGAATGCGGATGAGCTTCGCGAAGACACCATACTCAAAGAGATCGTTGGTGTCTGGGTGCTCCACATTAGGATCTTTCTGGCAGAACACAGCAAAGATGCCGTCGCCCGATTTGTCTTTTTCCAATTTTTGTACCAGATTCATGCTGGCATTCCTGCCTACGATAATCGGCATTACTATACCAGGGAATATCACCAGGTTGCGTGTGGCGAGTATAGGTACGTCGCCACTATAATCCATATTGAACAAACTTGTGATGTCTCCATCATAGTCTGCTATCATCTGAAAACCGTTATTTTGATGTTTACTCATTGTCATTCCATTTAATTTCGAACTGCAAAGGTAATAAAAAAAAAGATATTATGGGTTCTCTCCAAATTATTTTCGCTCGCATGAACATTATTTAACGTCATTGCTTACCCTTACCATTAGCCCTTTCACTTTAGAAGAGGATAGGACTTGCAGTACTATGCATAAAGAGCCCGTGAATTTGCACGGGCTCTTTGTGGTTTGACCGGGTGAGTTTCCTCACAATGGGGGCATTGCCTTATCTTGCGAGTTCCTCCTTCAGGACTTTCTTCACTTCGGGGTCATCGAGCATCTTCTCTGCATCCTTCATAGAATCACCGAATGACTTCTGTAAGCCTCTGTAGAAGTTGAACTTGATGCGCATAGGAGCCTCGCCTCTGGCTTCTTCAAGCGACATGCTGCAAACATAGAATTCGTCGTTCATTCTGAGGCAGAAGTCTTGGGGCATATACTCTTCTTCAAATAACTTGTCGAATGTCTTCTCCTTCAGGGCGTCATCCTTTGTTTCAGCACCACCGTCGAAACCCACAATGAGCTTGCCGTCCTGCGATTTCTTCTTCATCAGGTCATAGACCTTCTTCACGTAAGCTTTGTATTCATCCTTAGTGATGTCACTTCCGTCTTTCTTGGCAAATAGCCCTACCACATTATGGCTGGCCGCTTCCTCACCAAAGAAATAGTCTTTTCCTTTTGCATTTTGCTCTGCGTATTCGAAGGCAGGTGAAATATCATCGATATTAAGATGGTATGCATCTTTCAGTACACTCTTGAACTTCTCGATGCCCGACATGTCGGTAAAAGCCTTTTCCACAATCTCATCCACTTTCTCATTGCCTGTCGAAATACCCAATTCCGAGTTCGATTTTTTGTTGTCTCCGCATGCTCCCAGCAGAGTGAGAGCTGTGATGCACATGATAGATAAATAAATTCTCTTCATTGTTGTTGATGAATTTTGGTGAATATAAAATTGTATGTAAAATGTCTAATGCTAACACTTGCAAAGATATATCCTTTCCCATACTCTTCCAAATATTTTGAGATAAAATGTTTAAACCGTAAATTTTTGTTTGAAAATCATAAATCGGATGTAACTTCAAAATGACTTCATGCGTTCCACACTTGATGCTTTTTTCTTGTAATGATTTGATATTTCAAAAATAGTTCGTAACTTCGCGGAC
>JAFZYE010000038.1 GCA_017616445.1 Bacteroidaceae bacterium | reverse complement strand
TAACAAAAACACTGAAAAACCCTTTTGCTCTGGTTAAGACTGTCGTCTTTGATGCCACGTCTGCGAATCCGGTCATGCGAACAAGCTCGCAGACTCTGCTTCACATCCGCACCATCAATCCCTACGGGATAACAACCAGACCAAAAGAAAAACACCGCTAACGCTAAAAAACACCATGCGGCATGTTAACAGTGAATACGTCAACTTTTTTCTGTTTTTCTTTTCTGTAGTTCAGACCGTATGGTCGTTTTCGATTCGAATGCCAGAGAAAGGAAGTTTACTTACTGTCTTTGGCAGACGGATTGAAAACGTATGGGTGAAGCCCATGAACAACAGAAAAGTGTTTTTTGTGTTTTTGTTATTTTCAGAAAGCATTCTAAACCAAACACAGGTTTTTACCAGTAATCCTCAATTCTTCACTTTTTCCACAAAACATTTGGTGGTTTCAAAATTAATCTCTATCTTTGCCCCTGTATTACCAATAATTAAATACTGAAGATTATGAACAAAACAATGACTCCTACAAATAAAAAGACTATGAAAAGTTTTTCCTCATTTATTATTACAGCACTATGCTGCGTGATGGCGATGTTGCCGACTGTGGATGCAAAGGCATGGGGAGTGACTCAAGATGGAATCAAGTATGAATTAATTGATGGTCGCGAGCCTAATATGTATGTTTCAAAAGCGTACAATGTGTCCGGAGATATTGAAATGCCTGCTTATTTTAGATATAATGGAAGGAACGTTCCTGTTACAATCATCTATCATAATGTTTTCGAAAAGCAATCCAATATGTTTTCTCTCACCACTCCAACTACCCTTAAAACAATCGAGGGGTATGCGTTTTTGAATGCTACTGGCTTGACGAGGATAAATATTCAGGAAGGTCTATCGAAATTAGGACAGGCGGCTTTCTTAAATTGTACCGGCTTGAAAAAGGTCATCCTTCCCAATTCACTTAACAGAATAGAATATGGAACATTTCAAGATTGTAGTGCTTTGCCAGAGATTTTGATTCCTGCAACGGTTACGACTATAGGTACAAGTGCTTTCAAAGGTTGTACAAGCTTAAAAAACGTTTGGGGCGCGAATGGAGTAACGTTTATAGGAGAACATGCATTTGCGAATTGTTCTAACTTGTCAAATATTACCTTACATAAGGCAAAATCATTGGCCGGAATCGCTCAGAAAGCATTCTATAATTGCTCGTTGTTGGAAAGAGTGACGCTTCCAGCTACAGTAGCCTCCATCGGTTCCTATGCTTTTGCAAATACAGGTCTGAAAGAACTGAAAGTACTGCGAACGGTACCTCCCTCGACAAATACATCTGTGTTCTCTGGTGTGAATTTGGCCGGTTGTGTGCTGATTGTCCCCAAGGGCTGCAAGGCTGCGTATAAATCCGCAGAAGTGTGGAAGAATTTCGGTGTTATCGTTGAGGAAGGCGAAGAGATTGGCGGAGAAGGAGGAGATAGCGAAGAAATCGTGATTGTGCCGTCCATTACCACCGGCGTGCAGAAAATCGGCAACCTCTATTATGACCTGCACGAAGATTTGACGGCAACCGTCAAAAAGCACGCCGACAACAAGAACCTGAGCGGCGAACTGACAGTACCCTCGTCGGTTAACTATGGAGAATATACCTATACCGTAACGGCAATGGATCAAGTGGTGTTTGAGGGTTGTACGAAACTGACCAAAGCCGTTTTGCCAATTACTATAACAGAACTACCAAACCGTACTTTCAGTGGTTGTTCCGCATTAACGAGCGTCACCCTACCCGCATCTTTGGAGAAAATAGGACACTCTACATTTGCTGGCACAGGTATCACATCCATTTCCCTTCCTTCTACGGTGTCTTCACTTGGCAGTAGTGTATTTGAGAATTGTGCGGCTTTGACCTCCGTCAGGTTACCGGCAGGTATTACGACCATACCGAATAGTTGTTTCTTCAAATGTGCTCAACTGAAAAACGTCAAGATACCATCTGCCGTAACAAAGATTGAGAGTTTTGCTTTTTCGGGTTGTTCAAGTTTATCAACCATCACCATTCCTGCAAATGTCAGTTCTATTGAAGAAATGGCATTTCATGGCTGTAATGGCTTGCAATCTATTAAATGCGAACGCAACACACCGGTGGATTTATCGGGCACTAACAATGTTTTCAACGGAGTACATAAATCCACATGTATCCTTTATGTCCCAGGAGGCAGCAAAAACGCTTACTCCAACGCTGCCGTTTGGAAAGACTTTAAGGACATCCGCGAGACAGGCGTGAACCTGAAAATCAAATACGGCGACCTGTACTACCAGATCCATGAGGATTACACAGCAGAAGTCACCTACGAGAAGGAGAACGATGCCAACAACTACAAAGATCTGAGCGGCGAAGTGACGGTAGAGGATGTCGTATGGTATCAAGGCTATGAATACAAGGTGAATGCCGTAGGAGCATACGCCTTTGCCAACGCCAAGAATGTCACGAAGGTTATCCTGCCAAAGATTATGGATGAGATTGATGTTTATGCCTTCAAGAATTCGAACCTACAAGAAATCAACATCCCGGGCACATTGGAGCACTTGTCTTATACGGCATTCGAAGGGACTCCTCTCTTCGCGAACAACATGAACGCGCAGCATTCGGTCTATTACGACGATTGCCTGCTCTATCACGAGCCGAACTATACAAGCGGCACCTTCCATGTGAGGGAAGGCACGCGCCTGATTGCTTCATACGCCTTCTGCGGTGCCAACGCTGACTATAGCATCACCAAACTGGAACTGCCCGAAGGCCTGGAATGTATCTGCGCGGGTGCTATCGACTATATGCAAGCGCTCAAGACGCTTAACATCCCGAGTACCGTATATTCCATTCAGGACTATTTCCTGACCAAGTATTGCTCTGACTTGCAGAACATCTATTGCTACACGCAGCAGCCGGTAGATATATCAGGACTTTCCCACGCATTCAGCTATTGGACCAAAGAGGAACTGGCTCTGATTACGCTCTATGTGCCAGCCGGCACACGCACGGCCTATCAGAAAGCAGAGAAATGGAAGGACTTCAGCATCGTGGAGATGAAACCCATCTATACCGTCACCTTCGAGGACTACGACGGCATGGAGCTGAAGACGGAACAGGTGGAGCAAGGCAAGACTGCTCAAGCACCCGAAGACCCGACACGCGAAGGATACGACTTCACCGGCTGGGACAAGGACTTCAGCAACATCCAGAGCGACCTGACCGTTACGGCACAATATAAGACTGCAACATATTCGGTACGGTTCGTGGACGGCTGTACAGACGGAGAGATTAACACGCAGAACATCGAGTACGGCGGAGCGGCAACAGAACCCGAAGTGCCTGAACACGAGGGCTACGTCTTCATCGGATGGGACAAGCAGTTCGATGCCATCATGGGGAATACCGTCGTGACGGCTCGATACTTAAAAGGCGACGGAGTGGTAACAACAGTATTCGAACTCGCTACCGGCACGCTGACCTATTACTACGACTCCAAGCTGATTCAGCGGCCAGGTGTCGTGGAAGTCTATCTCCCTGATTCAGCACGCTTCAAGGGCTATGCGAGCAAGGTTGTGAAGGCAGTCATCGACCCATCGATGAAGGATGCCAAGCTGACATCGATGAGGAAGATGTTCTATGGCGGCTACAACATGAAATCACTAATCTTGGATAAGATGAAAACCATCGAGGGACTGGAGAACCTCAACACCTCGACTGTGACGGATATGTACTGCATGTTCTATATGTGCCAGTCGTTGACTTCGCTCGACCTCAGATCGTTCAACACCAAGAACGTAACGAACATGAACCAAATGTTCAGCGGCAGCACAGCACTCGAGACGGTTGACCTCACTTCGTTCGACATCAGCAAGGTGGAGGACATGCGGATGATGTTCGGAGGCTGCTGGGGACTGAAGAACATCTACTGCACGAACGACTGGAGCAACACGAGCGCACAGACCACCAATATGTTCTTCAACTGCAAACTGCTGGTGGGCAACGAAGGAACGAAGTTCGACAGCTCAAAAGTTGATGCGACCTACGCCCGTCTTGACGGCGGAACGGAGGCTCCGGGCTACTTCTCGGAAAGGAAGTACGACAATAGCGATGTGAACTGCGACGAAACAACCGACACCCAGGATGTGCTCATGATATACGACTACATGAAGACTGTTGGCAGCGAAGCCAATGGTGGAAGAGAGGACGTAAATGGTGACGGCTCGGTTGACACGCAAGACATCCTCATGATTTACGAATTCATCCGAAGCCATTAATACAAACAAAACGGACAGGGATTGCTCCTTGTCCGTTTTTGTTATCATACCCGCTGTCGGCATCAGCTGTTGATGTAGCTGAGAATCTGCTCGGCATGTATTTTGGTCTTGATTTCCTTGGGGGTGAAGATTTTCTCGATGATGCCTTCTTCGTTGACGAGATAGGTGGTGCGGAGGGTGCCTATGGTACGACGTCCGCAGGCTACTTTCTCGCCCCAGGCTCCGAGGGCCTGGAGTAGGGTGGTGTTGGTGTCGGCAATGAGGGGGAACTCGAGCGAGTAGTTGTCGGCGAACTTCTTCTGAAGCTCTGCACGGTCTTTGCTCACGCCGATGATGGCATATCCTGCTGCCTCAAGGGCTGCCTTGTGCTGCTGGAGTGAGCATGCTTCGGCAGTACAACCACTTGTGTTGGCTTTCGGGTAGGTGTACAACACCAACTTGCGACCTTTGTAGTCGCTTGCTTTTATCTCGCGCCCGTCTTGGTCTGTTCCGAGCACTTCGGGAATGCGGTCTCCTATGTTCATGTTTACTTGATGATGGTCTTTATCTTTTCTGTTGCCTGATCGTAAGCTTTCTCCCAGTCTGTGTCGAGCGAGAATGGGGTGTAGGTCTGCTTGTCGTTCACATAGACATAGGTGGTCTCCTTGTCTGAGTCGTTGAACAGAGGGTTGTTGAGTGATGCGTCGCGATAGCATGCAATGACCTCGAGGCGCTTCTCGGATGAGATGGCTCTTGCCTTGATGATATAGGTCTCGAAGTCGGTGATGAACGATGCGAGATTGACTGCCTGTGAGTCATAGAAATAGGTGTCCTTGGTCAGACCACGTTTCTTCACCTGATTGGAGATGTAGTTGAGGACAGTAATCTTATACTGGTTGATCTGAATCTGCTGATCGTTCGATGCAGCATTGTTGACGACTGCTGTTGCGTTGTCAAATACTTTCTTGTAAAGGGTCTGTGCGCTCAACGTCATGTAGGACGAAGCGGCTACCATCATGATTGTTACGATAATTCTGTTCATGTTGATTGTATTTTTAGTTTTGTTTTCGTTTCTTCGGTTGCAAAGATACAAAAAGATGTAGAATGTATAATGTAAAATGTATAATAATTAATGCATCAACGACTAAATGAGACGATATTTGGCGTTTTTTAACATCTGAATTGTTATTGAGTAAAGTTGATAGTGTATAGTTTATAGTCAGTTTATAAAGTTGATAGTATAAAGTTTATTATGCATTATGAATTATGCATTATGCATTGTCTAAAGTCTAACTCCTAACTCCTAACTTCTAACTCCTAACTCCTAACTCCTAACTCCTAACTCCTAACTCCTAACTTCTAACTCCTAACTTCTAACTTCTAACTCCTAACTCCTACTCCTCTATTACAAGGTTCTCAGTATGCCATGTGGCATTGTTGCCATTGTCATCGGAATAGATGAAGTAGGCTTTGAGTTCGGGATGACGGTTGAGTACGGCTTGTGCGCTATCGAGGCCGAGGACCATGAATGCGGTGGCGTAGGCATCGGCAGTAGCACAATCGGTGGTCAGGACGGTGCTGGAGAGGATGCTGTGCTGAACAGGGTAGCCTGTACGTGGGTCGATGGTGTGGGCATAGCGTTTGTTGCCTTGCTCGTAGTAGTTGCGGTAGTTGCCCGATGTGGCCATCGAGATGTCTGTGAGGTGCAACACCTGTTGCAGTTCTGTCTGGGTGCCTGTCACGTCGGGTATGGGTTTGATGATGCCGATATTCCACGACGAACCCTGTGGGTTATGGCCTCGTACTCGGACTTCGCCTCCGATTTCGACCATGTAGTTGCTGATTTGTTTCGATTCGAGCATACGTCCTACTGCATCGACACCATAGCCTTTGGCGATAGCGCTGCAATCGAGCATGACGGCAGAGTCGGCTTTGACAAGACGGTTGTCCTGCAAGGTGACCTTGTCGATTCCCACGTGGGTAAGCAGACGGGTGATGAGTGTGTCTGTCACATTCTCTTTGTTCTTAAAGCCGAATCCCCATGCATTGACCAATGGGGCTACCGTGATGTCGAAGGCACCATCGGTCTCTGCCGACACTTGTTTGGCGAGCGTGAACACCTCGCGGAACATCTCATCCGTAGCGTCGCTGGTGCCGTTGTTGATGGCTGTGATGACCGACTCCTTGTTGAATGGAGAGAGCGAACCATCGACCTGTCGCAACGTGGCCTCGATGCTGTCTTGCAGGTCGTTGGGGTATTGATAGGTGATGTGGTAGAAGGTGCCGAACACCTCGCCCTCGCACTTCAGGAATGTTTCCTTATCGACGGTTGTCCCTCCTTTGTTGGGTTTTGGGGAGTTCATGATATAGATGGTTCCTGCGATGAGTGCGAGCAGGAGGATGATGTGCCACCAACGTATCTTGTGTGGCTCTGCTTTCTTATCGAGTTGACGATCCATGTCGTCGTATAGCTTCTTGAGAATTGACATATTAATGAGTTAGGAGTTAGAAGTTAGGAGTTAGACTTTAGACTTTAGCCAATTCATAATGCATAATAAACTTTATACTATCAACTTTATAAACTGACTATAAACTATCAACTATCAACTATAAACTTAAAAAAACTACAGATGCTCAACGAGTATTTTGACTCCGATAGCGACGAGGATGATACCTCCGATGAGGTTGGCTGGGAATCGGAATCGCTGACCTACATACACGCCGATGATGCTGCCGATGATGGACATAACGAACGAGGTGACACCAATGATGATGATTGGTGATGCGATGGTAGCGAGGGTTTTCATGCCCATACACTCGAACGAGATTCCTACGGCAAAGGCATCGATGCTGGTAGCTATTGCCAACAGCAGAACGACGGTGAACTTACGAGGGTCGAACGAGTTGCGTCCGCTTCCACGGAAATGGTCGACCACCATCTTTATGCCGATAATGGCCAGCAGACCGAATGCAATCCAATGGTCGTAGGATTCGACATATTTGCCGTAGATAGAGATGCCATACCATCCGAAGAGTGGCATCAGCGCCTGAAAGGCTCCAAAACAAAGGGCCATGACGAGGATGGTAGATGTTTCGTAGCTTTTGATGATTAAGCCTGACGTGATGCTCACGCTGAAGCAGTCCATTGCTAATGCTAACGCGATGAGCAGTTGTTCTAAGATACTCATTTCTCTGTTTTATTTGTGGTTTGTTTCAATTTCTTCTTTCCCCAGTTGAGGTCGAATATGAGGTTATAGGTAGCACCCCAACAAGAGGTGTCGGTGGTCAGTCCGTAGCCGGGAATGTAATAGGGCTTTGCATAGTCGGGCTGTCCGACTTTGATCTGATGCTTATAGCGTACACTCCACCCCATGTGGAAATTGCTCCAAATCTTGACCTGTGTACCAAACACAATCTCCAGCCAACTGCTGTTCGAGCCGGCGTTCTTGTAGTTGAAAGGTGCTGAACCGCCCCAGATGGGGTCGGACATGTTAGGACCGCTCATGTCGAACTTGAGCGAGCTGAATCCATAGCGTGTCCCTACGAACAGGCGGTTGTCCTGTAGTTTGTTCTTGAGGATGTTCCAGTCGAGACCGATACGGAAGAAAGGTGCGTTAGTGGAATACGAGATGTTGGTTTCTGCATCGGTCGTCTTGCAAGAACCATAGCCCGCTTCGATAATCGGGAAGTAGGTGCTCTTGAGATTCAACCGCAAAGCTGCTTCCACGCTGCCGTAATCTGCGAAGAGATAGAGCGCTGGCCCGAAGATGTCGCCCGAGAGGGTGAATCCCTGAAAGAAGGGTAGTGGGGGCTGCTCCATCAGATCGGCGATATACTTCGTGGGACGTATGGTGTCGGATGCGTTCACAATCACGACGGGTTCGTCCTGAGCCGAAAGAGCGGAAGTGAACACCATCATGAGAGCCGCCACGACTGTCTTACTCCACCACGCCGTTGAAATAGATCCTGATGTTTTCTTTTCCTTCATAATCTACGAGTGGATTTGTGATTTCTATGTGGTCGATAGCGGCATCTGTCGCACGAACGGAGCGAAGATGATGGTAGACATGTGTGCCGCATTCAGGCAGTTCGACATGGGCATATCCTTCGTGTTCCACGATGATGGTGTCGTTGCCCGATATGCTGCTGTAATCGAATATCAAGGTGTCGGCCTTGTTGAAATAGCTCATAGGCACCTGTATGTACGAACGATTTGATGCCTTGTTGACGAGAAGGGTGTCCCTGCGTGCGGTTCCTACCGTCTCGGCATAGCCGGCATTGACCAGCGTAGTATCGCGTGCATCACGTGTTTCGGTCTGATACCCCAGTTTACGATAGGTATAGACGGTCTTCTGTCCTGGAAGCAAGGTAGTGACAGAGAACGAGTCTCCGTACTTGATGGCCACTCCCGATCGGTCGTAGAAATAGTAGTTGCATAGCACCGTACTGCTCAACGGACAGTTGTTCGACGAGCAAGCGAGTAGGGTAGCGAGAGCTAATATGCACAACAGTTTCTTCATCATCAAATCACCTTACTTATCAGGTAGTTGTTGCGATCGGCAGAGTTGCGACTGATCATATCGCCCAGGAATCCTGCGAGGAACAGCTGCGTACCAATCAGCATCGTTGTGAGTGATATATAGAAATAAGGTGAGTCGGTCACCAGTCCTGGATTGTTGCCGTTGTAAAGGCAAATCAGCTTGTAGGCTCCCACAACAATGGCTGCAATCAGTCCGATGAGGAACATGATGGTTCCGAGGAAGCCAAACACATGCATGGGCTTACGTCCGAAGGTGCTGATGAACCACAGCGACATGAGGTCGAGATAGCCGTTGACGAAGCGGTTCCATCCCATGAACTTCGATACGCCATGCTGACGTGCCTGATGGTGTACGCGCTTCTCACCAATCTTGGTGAATCCAGCGTTCTTGGCCAAGTAAGGGATGTATCGGTGCATCTCACCATAGACTTCGATGCTCTTGACGACCTCCTTGCGATAGGCTTTCAGTCCGCAGTTGAAGTCGTGCAGGTTGTGGATGCCGCTCACTTTACGGGCAGTCGCATTGAACAGCTTCGTAGGGATGGTCTTTGATAGCGGGTCGCCCTGACGGCGATTCATCTTGTAACCGCTTACGAGATCGTAACCGTCTTCCTGAATCATTCTGTAGAGCTCAGGAATCTCGTCAGGACTATCTTGCAGGTCTGCATCCATCGTGATGACCACATCGCCTTCAGCACGGTTGAATCCGCAGAACAGAGCAGGACTTTTTCCGTAGTTGCGACGGAAGGATACTCCGTGCACCTCTGGATACTTCCCCGCCAGTTCTTCGATGACCTTCCACGAGTGGTCGGTCGACCCATCGTTACAGAAGATGACTTCATAGCTGAATTTGTGTTCGTCCATCACACGCTTGATCCATGCGTGCAGTTCCGCTATTGATTCTTCCTCGTTATACAGAGGTACTACAACTGATATGTCCATTATTGTGTTATTGATTTTTCTGGGTTTTGTACATGTTTTGCACCGTCAGCATACGACACTTCCTGTGGGCTACTGTAGCCACAATGGGTGAGTAGAGCAATGAGACGAAAATGTTGTTTACAAACAGGTTCAGCGTGATGTCGAGTGGGGTCAGATTAACCAGTTCCTGTAGTTGCACACGGCTCTTTTCAAGAAAGTCGCTTGCACCCATCATCTGATACTGCGCCTCTGTCTCTGGTGAAGACAGGAAACGCATGAAGAAGTCAAGAAACTTTCCCTGATCCATATACTGGAAATAGAGGAACTCGCCTGCACCGGTTATCACACTCGCATAGAAGAACATCAGGATGGTGAAGAGCCACGCTATTCCGAAAGGAACTCGGTCGCCCGCCTTATTCAGATGCTGCTTATAGCGCCATGCGAGATAGATGGGAAAGATGACCGTCAATCCCATAAATCCCATCGAAAACATCATCAGTAGGATGTTGCCACCCGTTATTCCGCTCATAAACGTGAAGAAGGTGGCAATCCAAATCACCCCCAACACCGTTCCGTACTCTATCGCAAAATCTCTTGTCGTCTTAAATAACTCTAAATCCATTCCTGTCTCCTAACTTCTAGCTTCTAACTCCTAACTTCTAACTCCTAACTCTTAACTCCTAACTCCTAACTATATCTTCCCCAGCTTCTTCGCATACTCTTTCCAAGTGGTCTTCTTCCCTGATTGCTCAGGCTTCCCCATTTGGATAAAGTGGCAATAAGCTGCCGCTAACGCATCTGTTGCATCCAGCTGAATGTGCATGATTTCATCGCTGATGTTCAGCATCCGTTGCAGCATCGCAGCAACCTGTTCCTTCGATGCCGCACCATTACCTGTGATGGCCACCTTGATGCGTGTCGGCTCGTATTCGCTGATAGGGATGTCGCGCTGGATGGCAGCACAAATGGCCACTCCCTGCGCGCGTCCCAGTTTCAGCATACTCTGTACATTCTTTCCGTAGAACGGTGCCTCTATGGCAACTTCGTCGGGATGGTAGGAGTCGATGATGCTTGTCACCCGCTCGTGGATTTTTCCCAGTCGCAGGTAGTGGCTCTCATATTTCCTCAACTCAATCACACCGAATGCCAGCATCTCGGCTTTGTTGCCCTTCGTACGAAGGATGGCATATCCCATCAGATTCGAACCAGGGTCAATGCCCATGATGATTTTCTCCGGCTGTGGTTTCCCTTTGGCAGTTACCATTTGGCGCTTGATTATCTTACGAGAACTTTCTTACCATTGATGATGTTAATGCCTCGCTGCATACCGTTCTGACGTTGTCCGTTGATGTTGTAGATGGTAGCAGGCTTGTTAGCTTGAATATCAAGATTGATATCATCGATAGCTGTATCCGTTCCGATAATTTCGAGTTTGTCGATATTACACTTGTCACCTGTGATGGTGATACGAATGGTCTGCTGTCCAACTGCCATTGAACGGTTGAATGTGCCTTCAACTACTTTGTAGGTGCTACCAGTCTTTGGAATCTCAACAGTAGCCAGCGAATAGACTGTGGTACCTCTGACCATGCTGATGGTGAACTTAGAGGTCTCTACACTTGATGCTACAGTTGCTTTGAAGCTGAACTTCTCTGACTGGGTTACATTGACGGTATAGTCATACCATTCGTTCGCTACAGTATATCCGAGTGCATATCCACCAGTCTTCTTGATGATGTCGGCACCTTCATTGTCTTTACGGTACTTAGCTGCGCCTTCGTCCTTCTCGTCTGAGTCGTGGAAGGTAAGGCCTTCACCGCCCTTGTCGAAGTCTTCTGCCTCGATGATACCTGGAACTGACATTTCCACGAATGGTACACGTTTGTTCTTCACAGTCACACTTGTCTTGGCAATAACAGATTCCTGACCTTCTGTGTTGTATGCTATTGCAGAAATCACGCATGTACCTTTGCAATTAGGATAGATTTCTGCAGTATAAGGTGACTCGGTGATGACGGTGTCGAGCACACCGTTCTCGAAGATCTTCACAGCAGCAATAGTGCTGGATGAAGAGGTAGCTGTAGCCCTGACAGTCACTTTGTTGCCGACAGTCACAGTCGTGCTTGGTGCTGCCTTGACAGTTACCTTTATCGATTCGTCAACATCTACACGTGAGAACTTGATTTTGTCGATATGACATTGTCCGCCTGTGATATTGAGACGTATCTTCTGCTTGCCTTCCTTCAGTGGAACGAGCATGCGTCCGTTAACAGTCATGAAATTGTCCCATTCGCCCAACTCGGCACATTGTACAGGAACATCGTCAGTAAGATCTTCCTGAACGTCATAATTGCTGAGTGTCAGTTTGAATGATGAGTTGTAAGCTCCTGCTGATGCGATGGCCTCAAACTTATACAGTCCTGCTTCCTTTACGTTTACAGTATACTCTACCCATTCGCCTTTCTGGGTGTGTCCGACTACATATCCGTCTTCGATAGCCAGGATGTCCACACCACCTGCATTGGCACGATAGGTGCGAACACCATCGTTCTTGGTGTCGGAGTCGTGATAGGTCAGACCATCTGCACCGATATCGAAGTCTTCGGCCTCGATAGTACCTGGCAATTCAAGATTCTCGTTGAATGGTCGGCGTGTAGTGTTGGTCACATTGAAACTTGCCAGACGCTCATATTTGCTGCTGTCCGTACAAGTCACAATCGCCTTCAGGTCGTATGTACCTTGCGTGATAGGCTTGTAATAAGCTACGTAAGGTGCTTCTGTCATCGTTGTATAGTACTTGTTCCTGATGTAGAGGTCTACATGGTCAACAGTCTTTGTGCGCATCTTCAGACGGACGGTGATAGGAATAGAGTCGTTTTTCGGAACATTCCATCCTGCTGCTTTCACATAGAGCGACGCTTCCTTCTTCATGCCTGGGTACGGGCTCTTTGCTGTCTTGGCCCTATCTTCCTTCATGTAATCACGCAGCCAGGTCATTGCAGGACGGTCAACACCGTCTTTGATGAGTCCAGAGTTACTAACCCAAGTGGCTCCGTGTATGTATCCCCAGAGTGTGATACCTGCACAACAGTCTGCTTCCCACATGACGGGGAAAATGCTTTGATATTGGTTCTTTTGCTGAGTGTCGTTCTCAATGTCAATATCCAACTCGGTGATGTACATAGGCATCTTCAGTGCATCTTGTTGCTTCTTAATGACTGACTTTAAGGTGCTTGCACTGATGTTGGTCACATCGTGTGACTGATTTCCGTAGGCATCGATAGGTGCTCCTGCATCACGCAATGTCTTTACCAATTTGATGTAATTATCTACATCTCCATTATTAGGATTTAACGAGTTGTAGTCGTTGTAGATAAGGATGGCATCCGGCCATCGTTCGTAAGCCAACTCAAAGGCTTTGATAAGCCAGTCATAACCAGTCACACCTTCGCCGCCCAATGACTCTTTCATCATGGGGTTACCCTGCTGGTGCATACCTATAGCTTCGTTCACTACGTCAATCAATTCAAGCTTCGGATAGTGCTTCTTGATGGCATCCATCCATGTGACGATGGCCTCATAACGTTCAGAAGGGGAGAGGTTTGGTAACCAACTAGGATACTGAGCACCCCAGATGAGGGCGTGGAACTTAAATGGGAATTTGTTATTCTTAGCATAGTTGAACGCATTATCGCTTCCGCCCCAATTGAAACTGCCGCGATTTCCTTGAATTGAACTCCATTTCGATTCATTCTCACAGGTAATCTGGTTCCACATTGTGGAGTACTTTGCAACCCCTGAGACATCGACACTATAACGAGTGGTGATGTTTCCTAAGAACTTGTCTGGGTTTTGTGATAACTGAGCTGATGCTGTCAAAGTAGTGAGCGACAAAATCATGGCGCTCGTCAGGGTTTTGATTGGTAATAGTCGATGCATATCCTTAAATTTTTAATTGGTAATTATCTATTCGAACTGCAAATATAGTAAATTATTGATAATTGACAATTCTAAATTAACAATTATTTGCGTTTTTCTCCCCTTTTGGGGAGGACACTGCTGAAAAACACTTCTTTTTCACCTTTCCCTTTTCAACGATTGCCCATAATAAGCAAAACTGCTAACTATTTTTCTGTAGAGGACACCATATAGGGATTTAATCTCTTTTTTTGAGCAGAAAATATAATCCCAAATCGGTCATTAGACTGTTATGCGCTAACAAACTTCGTTTTTGTCATCTGGCTTCATCGTTCATCGGTTACAATGGAACCCCATTGCGCCCTCTGAGCGACAAATCACCTGTTCAAAAACAAAAGTTATTTTCATCATAACGCTTATGACCGATTTGGGATAATTAATTGTAAAATTTGGGTGGTTTTAGGAGTTTTTCATTGGGTTCTCAAGAAAATATTGTACCTTTGCAAATTGAGAATAAATACTGATATCAAATCGAATATGAAACAGAAATTGTTTATGCTGATTGTACTCGTGATGGTGTGTCTGACCGGATGGGCACAGGAGACTCCGAAGGCGCAGCTGATTTACTGTAGTTGTTCGGAAACTCCACATGGGGTTCCCGACAAGGGGAAGGACTTTTATGAACTGGTAGCTGACCCTGGTACAACTCCAAAAGTGGTGAAATGTACGGATGCGGGGATGGAACACATGACGAAAACGGAATACAACGTGACGGCTGCTGATGTGAAACGGATGCAGCAGCTGTTGCAGGACTTGGATGTGGGTAAGCTGAAAGACTATAATCAGGAAGAAGACATGATGGGAGGAAGTACGTACAGGGTGTATATGGAGTATGCGGACGGGTCGAAAATCAATGCAACCTGGCTGGCGCATCATCCGAGACAGCTGGCTGAGCAGACTTATGCTGTGATTTTGAGAAACCTGAGCCTGTTATGTACAGAAAGGACTAAGACGCCTGAGACTCATGTGAAGCATATACGTGAGGTGTATGCCGAAGCGAAAAAAATGGTCGCAGCGAATGGAAAGGAGGGTAAGGCTCCGCAGGATATGACCATCACATTGAACGATGGTACAGAGGTGGACGAGGACTTCATCATCAACGAGGAGACAGAACTGAAGTATTACTTTAAGAAGAAGTACGAGCCGACAAGCTCCGTCATCGATGGTACATCGATCTGCTACTACATGACTGAGAATTTCTCTGCTCATGGACATACACGCTATCGTGAATTGCTTTTCGACCCTAAGGAGGGTCATCTGATTTTCGTGTTTACACGTCAAGAAACCGATGCTGGTTTCGTGACAGAGTCGCGCCACTATTACGACGCAACAGGGCATCTTGTAGAACAGTTGGACAAGGCTGGCGGGAAGGATGTGGCGAAGAAAAATCAGGAGCCGTTTGATGCCAGCATAGACCTCGAATTGGCCAAGACGTATCAAGATGTGTTTGAAATCATGGTGAACAACAAGGATGTACAATGGGAGGAGTCGAATGTGGAGACGACTCCGAAGAATGACCGCATGAAGATGATTCGTAGCACGTATGCGAAAGCAAAAGAAAAGATTGCGAAAAACGACAAGTCGGACTTGCAGCATGACATACAAATCGTGATTCATGACCAACTGGCTGAGGATTATCCTCCTGGAACGAAGGACTTTAAGATGTATTTTGAGCAACTTTCGAAGGACGAGGCGTCTGTTGCCCATTGTTACTTCATCTCGAAGCAAATGAACACGATGTATGCGAAGGAATATGCTGAGTATTTGCCTGCTCCCGACAGTCACAAACTGATATTCTCGTACACACAGGATCAGGAGGAGGGCGAGACGTACGAGTTCCGCTACTACTTCGATGAAAACGTCCATTGTATCGAAGAGAAGATTGATTTTCCCGACGAACTGGGTGAGGGCGACATGGGAGTGGATGACAAGCAGTCTTTCACCAGATATATGAAGGTGTTTGAGTTATTGACAAACGAATATTGAGAACTGAATTAAATGATAACTAAAAAATGAATTTAACATGAAAAGAATTGTATTAGTAATGATTTGTGCCGTTTGCGGCATCAACCTATTTGCTCAGACATCCCCCAACGGGAAAGTGAAAGCGGAGAAGTTTAACGACCACATCACGGTCAGCTATAAGCAGAACGGGGTGTGGCAGGAGATCTACACGGCGAAGTTCGGAAATATCTATGGTGGAGATACACGTAATGTGAAGGATGACTACATGATGATTTCGGGCAAACGGAAGCATTGTGTAAACAAGGGTAAGGAATCTGTGTATGCGCTGCACGACCAGGGGCTGCTCTACATACGCGTTTACGACAACGGTGTGGCTTTCCGTAAGGTGGGTCGTGAGCAATTTGGTGCCAAGGCTGAGACGGACGTACAAATCAATATACCTTATTATATTAATAACTGGATGATGAGATGGACAGACGGGGCAGAGGAGTTCTACCCAAAGAACCGCTCGTTCAAGGCAGGCGACCGTCTGTCATATCCCGCCCTGTTTGAATTCCCTAACAACGTATTCGGACTGCTGACCGAGGCCGACATCCGCAACGATCAGGCTGCTTCGTCGTTCTACAGCGTGGACGGCAAGACGGAGTTTAACATCAAACACGATCAGAACGAGAAGGCTGCCAAGCAGAGTTCGTGGAAGCTGATGATGATTGGTGAGCTGAGTGATGTCGTAGAATCGACCCTCGTGACCGACCTCAGTTCACCTTGCAAACTGACAGATACCAGCTGGATTCAGCCTGGTGTGGTGTCGTGGGTGTATTGGGCATACAATCATGGTTCGAACGATCTGAACATCATCAAGAAATATATTGACCTGGCTGCCACATTGGGTCTTCCATACGTGCTGATTGATGCAGAGTGGGACGAGATGAAGGACGGAAAGAGTGTGGTAGATGCTGTGAACTATGCGAAGGAGAAGGGAGTGAAACCGATGATATGGTACAACTCATCAGTAGGGTGGGTGAACGGTGCTCCAGGTCCGAAGTATCGACTGAACAAACCTGAAGACCGCGAGAAAGAATTCGCATGGTGTGAGCAGATTGGGGTGGCTGGTGTGAAGATTGACTTCTTCAGCGGTGATAACAACATGAACATGGCTTATTGCATAGACCTCATGGAGAGTGCAGCCAAGCATCACTTGCTGGTGAACTTCCACGGGGCTACGTTCCCACGCGGTTGGATGCGTACCTATCCGAACCTGCTGAGTACGGAGGGTGTGTATGGTGCAGAGTGGTACAATAACGTGCCGACCTTTACGAACCGTGCTGCGGCTCATAATGCAACCTTGCCCTATACTCGTAATGTAGTGGGTTCGATGGACTATACACCTTGTGCCTTCAGCGACTCTCAGCATCCTCATATCACCAGTCATGCGCACGAGTTGGCTCTCACCGCTTTGTTCGAAAGCGGATTGCAACATCTGGCCGACCGTCCGGAGAGTTTCCTCGCCCAGCCAAAGGAAGTGCAGAACTATCTGGGTGAGTTGCCTGCAGCATGGGATGAGACCATCTTCCTAGGCGGCTATCCGGCAGAAAGTGCGATTATTGCCCGCAAGAGTGGTACGACATGGTATATCGCTGGTATCAACGGAACAGATGAAGAGAAGATACTCACCTTCAGCACAAAGCGTCTGAAAGGACTGGGTAAGTATGTGACACAGTTCCAGGATAGTGGTGACAAAAACAACCCTTGGAACATCACTCGCGGCAATTCGATTCAGACGGTTCAAAAGTGTCAGCCACGTGGCGGATTCGTGATTGTCATCAAGAAGAAGTGAACGATAAAAATGAATAATTAGAGTTGATGAAAATCAAACTCACAGTTTTTTACTGTATTTTTATTGCATATTTGAAATTTATGTGAATAAAAATTGTCAGACTCTAAAATTATTCTTAACTTTGCAACCCGAAAACTAAGATACGATTGATTGGTTTTCGGGTTTTTTATGCCCGGCAGTCAACAGTCATAAAGGAACAAAACACAGATAAATTACATTATTCTTATGGACAAGCAACTCAAGAAGGTTCTGGTTCTCGGCTCTGGCGCGTTGAAGATTGGTCAGGCGGGAGAATTCGATTACTCTGGCTCTCAAGCTCTCAAGGCGCTTCGGGAAGAGGGCATCAGTTCTGTTTTGGTGAATCCAAACATCGCTACTATCCAGACAAGTGAAGGTATTGCTGATAAGGTCTATTTCCTCCCAGTAACACCTTTTTTTGTGACTGAAATTATCAAGAAGGAACGTCCTGACGGCATTCTGCTCGCATTCGGAGGACAGACTGCTCTGAACTGTGGTACTGAACTCTATACGAACGGAACACTCAAAGAATATGGTGTTCAGGTGCTCGGTACTTCTGCTGAGGCAATCATGAACACAGAAGACCGTGATCTTTTCGTAAAGGAACTCGATAAGATTGACATCAAGACTCCCGTAAGCCATGCTGTGGAGAATATGGAAGATGCCCTGAAGGCCGCACACGAGATTGGATTCCCAATCATGATTCGTTCGGCTTATGCGCTTGGAGGACTTGGAAGTGGTATCTGTCCTGACGAAGAAACATTCAAGACCATTGCAGAGAGTGCCTTCACCTTTGCGCCACAGATTCTCGTAGAAGAATCGCTGAAGGGATGGAAGGAGATAGAGTTCGAAACCATCCGCGACAAGAACGACCATTGCTTCACAGTCGCTTCGATGGAGAACTTCGACCCACTCGGCATCCATACGGGTGAGTCAATAGTCGTAGCTCCTACTTGCTCACTTACCGACGAGCAGGTCAAGATGCTCCAAGAGCTCACCATCAAGACCGTTCGCCACCTGAATATCGTAGGCGAATGCAACATTCAGTTTGCATTCAACGCAGAGACCAACGACTATCGTGTCATCGAAATCAACGCACGTCTCAGCCGTTCATCTGCACTTGCTTCTAAGGCAACTGGTTATCCACTTGCATTTGTGGCTGCGAAGATAGCTCTCGGCTATACCCTCGATCAGATTGGCGAGATGGGAACTCCGAACTCTGCATACGTGGCACCTTCGCTCGACTACATGATTTGTAAGATTCCTCGTTGGGACCTCACGAAGTTCTCAGGCGTCAGCCGTCAGATTGGTTCGTCGATGAAGTCGGTGGGCGAAATCATGTCGATTGGCCGCACATTCGAGGAGATGATACAGAAGGGACTCCGTATGATTGGTCAGGGTATGCACGGATTCGTCGGAAACGACCACGTGAAGTTCGACAACCTTGATGAGGAATTGCAGAACCCGACCGACCTCCGTATATTCGCGATTGCTCAGGCACTCGAAGCCGGTTACAGCGTAGAGAAGATAGAGAACCTCACCAAGATTGATGCCTGGTTCATCTCACGTCTGAAACATATCGTCGACCTCAAACATCAGTTGCTCTCACTCAACTCACTTGAGGAAATCACCCCAGATCTCATGCGTGAGGTCAAGGCATGCGGATTCTCCGACTTCCAGATTGCACGCTTTGTGCTCAAACCCAAAGGCAACATGGAACAGGCAAACCTCGAAGTACGCAAGTATCGTAAGGCGATGAATGTGCTTCCTGCTGTGAAACGAATTGAAACTGTAGGCGGTGAACACCCTGAACTGACCAACTATCTCTATATGACGTATTGTACAACGGGTTATGACGTGAACTACTACCACAATGAGAAATCGGTTGTAGTACTTGGTTCGGGTGCATACCGTATCGGTTCATCTGTAGAGTTCGACTGGTGTTCTGTGAATGCAATCAATACCGCTCGCAAGCTCGGTTACAAGAGCATCATGATCAACTATAACCCGGAGACCGTATCCACCGACTACGATATGTGTGACCGTCTCTACTTTGACGAGCTGTCGTTCGAACGCGTACTCGATGTCATAGACCTTGAACAGCCTCGGGGTGTGATTGTAAGTGTGGGAGGTCAGATTCCAAACAACCTCGCCATGAAGCTCTACCGTCAGGATGTGCCTATTCTCGGTACCTCACCGGTGAATATCGACCGTGCAGAAAACCGCGACAAGTTCTCGGCCATGCTCGACAAACTCGGTATCGACCAGCCTGCATGGCGTGCACTTACCAGTCATGAAGACATCAAGGAATTCATTAAGGAAGTCGGTTATCCTGTATTGGTTCGTCCATCGTATGTGCTTTCAGGTGCTGCGATGAATGTTTGCTACTCAGACGAAGAACTCGACAGATTCCTGAATATGGCAACCGAAGTCAGCAAGGATTACCCTGTTGTAGTGAGCCAGTTCATGCAGGACACGAAGGAAATAGAGTTCGATGCTGTAGCACAGCAAGGTGAAATCGTAGAATATGCAATCTCTGAACATATTGAGTTTGCAGGTGTTCACTCAGGTGACGCAACCCTTGTATTCCCAGCACAGCAGATTTATTACTCGACCATCCGTCAGCTGAAGAAGATCAGCCGTCAGATTGCCAAGGAACTCAATATCTCTGGTCCATTCAATATTCAGTATCTGGCAAAGGGTCAGACGGTGAAGGTGATAGAATGTAACCTCAGAGCTTCACGTTCGTTCCCATTCGTTTCAAAGATTCTGAAGCACAACCTCATCGAGACAGCTACACGAATCATGCTCGATGCTCCATACACGAAGCCAGACAAGAGTGAGTTCGATATCGACCGAATTGGCGTGAAGGCAAGTCAGTTCTCATTCGCTCGTCTGCAGAATGCAGACCCAGTACTTGGCGTTGATATGAGCAGTACTGGTGAAGTCGGTTGCCTGGGTGACGATATGAACGAAGCCCTTCTGAACGCACTCATCGCAACAGGCTATCGTCTGCCAAAGAAATCAATCCTGATTTCATCGGGTGGTGCCCGTGGTAAGATGGACCTTCTCGATGCATGTAAGATGCTCAAAAGCAAAGGATATGATATCTATGGCACACATGGTACAGCTAAGTATCTGAACGAAAACGGAGTGGAGACCACAGCTGTTGCATGGCCAGACGAAGAAGGGGCAAACGTACTCGATATGATTGCACAGCATCAGTTCGACCTCATCGTCAACGTACCAAAGAACCAGACCAAGCGAGAGCTCACCAATGGTTACAAGATTCGTCGTGCAGCAATTGATCACAATATCCCGTTGATGACCAACGCACGACTTGCAAAAGCATTCATCGAGGCATTCACCGAAAAGAAGATGGAAGACCTCCAGATCAAGAGCTGGCAGGAATATGTATAAACAAAGTAATACTTAACAAAAGTAACTTTGTTAACAAAGCAACTCTTTCGGGGGTTGCTTTTGTTTTATAGGATGATGACTTTCAAATAGTCTTTCAGTCTGTAAATCCAGTTTCCCATACGGTTTTGCGAGTCGTTGATGAGGATGATGGTCTGTTGTCCGTCATCCAGTAGGGGACCCAGACACATCCCCTCGTAATTCGCAAAGTTCATCCTGCTGATTTTCAACGATGTCTTGAACTGACAGATGAGTTGTTTGCTGAGAGGAACGAAGGGGTCGGCAGAATTGGGATGTACCAGAAAGAGTTTGATGATGCAGCAGGTGCCAAGAAGGCGACGGGGAACCATCAACTCACGCTCCATCACGATGAGGTCACCGTTATCGAGCGCAATCAAAGCTGGTACACCCTTGACGTGGTTGCGAATGTTTCGCTTCTTGGCTAACTGGGGGGAGTCCATCGTGTAAATGAACTGCTTGTGTGCCTGCATGGTGTCGTCGAACGACTGAAGATGCAGACGGAGTGGATGACGCGAGTCTTCGCCCTTCAATTCACTCTCTGTCGTGGTCCAGAATAAACGGGTGTGCTCGTTGTAGGTGATTGCCTCGAAACCACGGTTCGGTTGTATGTTGTCTATGCTGAATATATCAGGTACATTCAGCTCCTTGCCTGTAGCGATTCCTTCAAGGGAATACTCCATAATGCGTTGGTCGGCTTCATTCGAGATAAACAAAGTGTTAGATGATTTGCGATAACAGATGCCTTCCATATCAAGAGCTTGCTGGACAGGGTGGGGGGCACAGACCAACCTATCAGATACGTTTCTGATTTTTCCGTTCTTACGATTCATCTCGATGGTAAAGAGATGAAAACCCTCACTCTGCTCTTTATCGTTTACGACTGCATAAAGAGTGTCGTTGATGCGTGTGATGCCGCTATAGTTGCCAGGAGGAATCCCCATACGGCTGATGTTTTTCTGTTTCAACAGCGTTTGTGCATCAACAACCTTGCCGCACAACATGAAGAGGGCGGCAAGGAAACAGATAAGTTGTGTTTTATGGAAATGATGCATCATCATTTCGTTGGGATGTTCTCAATAATGGCAACAAGATGACGCCACACCATCTCTACGGTAGGAATGAGGAGCTTCTCGTCCGGAGAGTGTACCCCACGAAGTGTAGGTCCGAAGCTCACCATATCCAGTCCTGGGTATTTCTCAGAGAAGAGGCCGCACTCAAGTCCTGCGTGGATGGCACGAACCTTGGGCTCTTTATTGAATAGCTCCTTGTATTTCTCAACTGTCAGTTGCAACAGTTTGGAATTCGGGTTGGGTTTCCATCCTGGGTAGCCTTCGTTGATGAGCACATCGGCTCCAGCAAGGGAGAACGCAGATGCGACTACATTACAAACACAATCGAGTTGACTCTTGGTGCTGCTTCGCTGACTGGTCACAATCTTAATCTTGCCCTCTTCAGGCATCTTGATGCTTGCAAGATTAGATGATGTCTCCACAAATTGAGGGATGTCCTGACTCCATTCGTAAACACCGTTATGAACGGCGTTGAGTGATGCGATGAGGTTCGATGCTGTGATGTTGTCGATTGCCGTATCTGGGAGCTCACAACTCTCCATCGTGAATTCCGCATTGGGCTCAGTTGTGTGATACTCATCCTGAATTTCGGCTGCGAAGATGTTGAAGTCGCTTCGGATCTCGTGCTTCAGAGTATCAGGAATCGCTATGACGGCTTCTGCATGACGTGGAATTGCGTTGTGAAGATTTCCTCCGTCAATACTGCATAAGAAGAGGTCGTATTTGTTGTTTACTTGATACAGAAAGCGAGCCAAAAGCTTATTGGCATTTGCACGATTCTTGTTGATATCGTCTCCTGAGTGTCCTCCGGTCAGTTTGTCAACGACTACCTTAACGGCTGTATATCCTTCCGGTATGCTTTCTGCATAGTATTCGAATTCGATTTCTGTATTTACTCCACCAGCACATCCGATGAAGATCTCACCCTCGTCCTCGCTATCGAGGTTAATCAGGTATTTACCGGTCATGAATCCAGGTTGGATAGCAAAAGCCCCAGTAAGACCAGTCTCTTCATCTCGTGTGAAGAGACATTCGATAGGTCCGTGCTTGATGGTCGTGTCGGTAAGGACAGCCATCGCAAGGGCGACACCAATACCATCATCGGCACCGAGTGTGGTTCCTTTTGCCCGCATCCATTCTCCATCGATATACGCCTCAATCGGGTCGTTCGCGAAGTCAATCACTCTGTCGCTTGTCTTCTCGCACACCATATCCATGTGTCCCTGTAAGATGACCGTCTCCCTGTCTTCCATCCCTGGAGTTGCAGGTTTAGCAATCAAAACATTACCTGCTTCATCGGTTTTGAAGGCAAGCTGGTTCTTTTGAGCGAAGTCCTGCAAGTATGCAATCATCTTCTCCTCGTGTTTCGAAGGCCGAGGCACCTTGTTGATTTCCGCAAAGTAATCAAATACGGCTTTTGGTTTCAATTCCATAATATCTAAACTTTATATGATTTGATGATTTGTATGTGAATAAACGTTATTTTCAGCATAAATACCCAATTTTAGTTCTTAAAATTCGAACTATTTCATAATTAATTCGTATATTTGCAAGCAAATTTACTAAATAATGTTTGAACTAATACTCTTTACAGCAATAATTGTTGCTATTTGCGTTGTTTTTTTGTGTATAAACATCGTATTGAAAGAAAAAGGTGAATTTCCGAAGTCTCACGTGTCATCAAACAAAGCTTTGAGAGCACGCGGAATCGGATGTGCACAAAGTCAAGACAGAATGGCAAGAATGGAGAATCCAAAAGCCGTAAAAGAAGTAGAAGAAACAACTAAAGATTAATCAAAAAAACAAAATGAACATCAAGAATTTACTTTCAGGAAGCCTTGTAATGGTTGCTTTGGCAGCCTTGATGACTTCGTGTGAACAGAAACCAGCAGAACCTGCCGAGACAGAACCAAAAGAAGACGTGAAACCAGAGTTGAAGATTGCCTATGTGCTCATTGATACACTGACCAGTCAGTATGAATACTATAAGGATGCAGCCGACAACTTCCAGAAGAAACAAGCGAACGCAGAAGCTACCATCAATGAAAAGGGAAGAAACTTCTCTGCTCAGGTACAAGAATTCCAACGCAAGGTGCAGTCAAACGCGATTACTCAGCAGCAATATGAGAGTGAGCAGGCCCGTCTGCAGAAACTGCAGCAAGACATCGATGGTCTTCAGGCACGTCTTTCAAACTCTCTTCAGGAGGAATACCAGAAAGAGATGTCTGCTCTGACTGACACCATCAAGAATTTTATAGCTTCTTATGCAAAAGAGAAAGGGTATGACTTCGTACTTTGCAAGAGTAGTGGTATTGATAATGTGCTCTATGGTGCACCTCAATACGATGTTACCGATGAGGTTGTAAAGGCATTGAACAAACGCTATGCGAAGTCTTCTGAAAAGAAAGAGAAAGAGGAGAAATCAGAAGATAAGAAAAAGAAATAAATAAAATCAATTACTCAAAATAAAAGGTGTGGTTCAACCACACCTTTTATTGTTTTTTAAGTTATTCTGCAAGAGAATCAACTGCTGTTGTGTCACAAGCAGCCTCGCAAGTACAAGGATTCTCACCACATGAACAAGAATCACACTTGCATGCACCACAAGTCTTTTCACACTGAGTAGAATCACATGCAGCCTTTTCAGTGTTACCATTCACACATGATGCGAATGAAATTGCTACAACAGCAACAAATGCAACTAAAAGCTTTTTCATTTCCTTTTTGAATTTAATTGTTAAACGTAATATGTTTCTAAAACCAGTGCAAAATTAATAAACATTTTTAATTTCTCAATGAGGAAATGCACATTTTTTACGTTTTTATACGAAAAATCGTCTTATTTGCGTACTTTTTAGTCTATTTAATTGAAAAATGTATAGATTAATAGGAATCTCTTCTATTTCTTTTGCCATAATTTGAAGTCAGAGAAGCTAACCCATGCAGAGTTGTTGCTATAGGTCGTTTGGAAGATTCCCACGCGAAGGGTCTGTCCTTCGAACTGTGGAGCGCTTACAGGACTTGACGGCATATCAGTCCAAGTCTTCCCGTCACGTGAGGTTCGGGCATAGATGAGATGACCTTCACGCTGGAGTTGCAAGTAAGGATCGTAGTTCCATCCTTGTTGATTGTTTTTCTGCGGACGTCCGCGGAAGATGGTCGTAAGCATGTTTCCACAATTATAACCAGGGAATACTCCTAACTGCACCAACTGCTGACGTGTTTCACTCTGTGGGTAGATAATCATGAGTCCTCCCTCGTTGTAGGCGGGAGTGCTACGACGTTCCGAACCCATGAGGTCTTCGACCTTCACTTGTATGATGAAGTCGCCTTTCACTTCCTTGTAAATCATCGGTCCGTTCACCTTAGGATTTCCGCTTGCGTTGAAGTCGGTATCAGCAGATGTGAGTTTCAGAATTCCGTTTGATGCCTCATATTTCACCTTGTCGTTCGTAACATATTTTCCATCCCATTCGCGGAAGGTCTTGAAATCATCTGTGAAGATGTTGAAAGCCTTGGGGTTGATAGTGACGTGTTCATTAAACGTTAATGTGCCGCCTTGCCCACAGACATCTACATAGATATATTGGTCTTTCTTACCGTCTATAGTGAGCATAACCGAGGCATTGCTGGTGGAGTCGTTCTTTAGTTTTGAACGAGGAAAACTATTGGCTTCATTTGGATTACTTGTAGCGTAATAGTAGTAATAAAGTTGACCTGAGTGGAGTGGGGCACCTTCCTTGTCCGTCACGGAGACTTTCACAAGTGTTGGTGTCAGGACTTCTGTCTTGATGGCCATATTGTTCCAATCAATCTCTATCTTATCCTGAGTATCTGACTTATACTGATAGTCGGCTTTCACATCCTCTGCACTAAGGCTGCGGTCGTAGAGACGGATTGAATGGATATATCCGCTGAAAGGATCACCTCCGTAAGCATCTCCACCAATCGAAATAGGACCGTTTGGTCGCAACATGATGAAGTTGTTCTTCTCGTGAATCAGTTGTCCGTCAAGGTAGAATCGCTGATTCCATCCATCGAACGTAACAGTCCAATACTGCCACTTACCTTCTCCCTGACTCACTTCGTTCGGGAATCCTGCACTCTCAAACGAACCAGCATGATCTATGATACCCGTTTCGCGATTCATGCTGTGGTTGAACTGGAATGCCGTGAGATCGCCTGTGCTGGGCGTGATGCTTGCGATACACTCTGTTGGGCCCACTTTTGGATTGAGTACCCAAGCAGAGATGGTGTATGCTGCATTATATGTAAAGTTCTTCGGACAGTCGAAATTGCTTGTAAGGTGTTGCGTTCCGTCGAAATAGAATGCATATTTGTTCTGAATGATTTCGACAAGCAAATCCTTTTCAGAGGTGAACTCACCACCTGCGCGGTTCCTCACCGTCTTTGTTAATACAACCTTACCCTGAGCATAATCGTTTGCGTTGATATCGACAACAAGGCCGTTGTTGTAATATTTCCGTTCTTCTGGATTCACGTCTTTCTTGTGAAGGTTTGGGTAGCCTCGATTCACTGCTTCGTAGTCCATCCCCTCAACAGAAGGAAGTAGGGTAGAAGGGTCGTTTTTCTTCGTGGCATTATAGACTTTCACATTCCACAACGCTCCGAAGTGTCCGTTCTTTTGGGTGTCTGTGATGGTGATTTTTATGTATCGGGCTTTCACGTTTCCTTTTTCAATCATTGGTGAACCTGCATCTGTATTCTGGGTCTTGTCGGCATAGAGATTCCATGTTTGTCCGTCTACAGATGTCTCCACTTTATATTGATAGAAGAATGTAGCATATTCAAATTGCAACCAAACTTGGTTGAACTGGGTGGGTTTGCCCAAGTCAATCTGTAACCAAGCCTCTCCTTGATTATTTGCCGGACGCCATAGGGTTCCGTTGTTATCGTCTACTGCATAAGTTGCCTGGAAGTCGCGTCCGAGTTCTGACGATGCGGTGACTCGTGCCTGAAAGGCAAGATTCTGAATAGCATTCTTCCTTGCTTTCTTGACTAATGACGAGGGTAGAAGTCCCGTATGTGATGGCTTGACAGGAGAGATGTCGCCATTCGACAAGAACTCAATCTTATCAATACAGAGCTGGCGATTGAATCCATGAACAGAATGTGGGTTGTTGTGACGATGATAGACGATATAGTAGTCATTCCCGTCAACGAGGATAGAGTGGTGTCCAGGTCCATGAACTGTTCCGTCGCTATTGCTCTTCAGGAGGCAGCCTTTGTATTCGTAGGGTCCTATCGGACTAGTTGTGCTGGTTGCATACTGTACCCTGTAAGTGTCGTCGTGGCAACTGCCTGAGGAGTATGTGAAGTAATAGATGCCGTTTCTCTTGAAGACGAAGGGACCTTCGAAGAAGTCTTTCAGTTGTGTGTTTGGTACGAGACCCTTATCTGTGAACGACTTACCGTCTGGAGCCAGCTTTGCCCATCCGCAACCTGACTTTTCATAAATGCCCCATGTCCCCACAAACATATATTGCGAACCGTCATCATCGGTAAATACCTGTGGGTCGAGTGTAATGGCCATTGGGTCGCAATAGCGGTCGCGCATAAGGACGGCATCAGGTCGTCCGAGCATATTGGTCCAAGGACCAACAGGCGAATTGCTCTCACCCACATATACCTGACATGGGGTGCAATAGTAGTAGCGGTACTTTCCGTCTTTGGTTGGAATCACCTCTGGAGCCCATACCACTTCTGTTGTAGGCCAGTTCATGACTACATTTCTCCAGTTGACGAAGTCTTTCGACATCCACACCTGAGCAGGACCATATCCATTACCTGTTCCGTCTGTCGTTGCGTAGATGTAGAAGGTGTCGCCGAATTTTCGGATTGTTGGGTCGGCAAAATAACCTGGGATGAATGGATTCCCATTTCCGGGCATGTTCCATTGTTCTGGATTCTCTTGTAATTTCTGGGCACTTAGTGAGAGAGAGGCGGCGAGCAGAGTTGTCGCAATTAGCATTTTTTTCATGTTAAATTAGTAGTTTTCTGATGAGCGTTGCGACCGTTCGCCTCAACGCTCATCTATAGAATGGCTTTTATTTTATTAGTACTTTCTTTCCGTTGATGATATTTAGACCCTTTTGTGGAACAGATAGGTGCTGACCGGCAAGGTTATAGAAGCTGTCTCTCACCTCTAACCTCTCACCTCTCACCTCTGATATACCCGTATCAGGTGCAGAGGTTACTTTGATATCGAATCGGTAGCCTTTTCCGTTGTAGGTCGCAACGATAGCTGTCGTGAGTTCTGAATCGAACGAAGGATTCAGCACAAACGAATGGAACTCTCCGTCTGTATATCCCACATTGAATACTGCTCCGTTGAAGTCTTCTGGTAACAGACGACCGTTGCTGGTGAGTACAAATCCATACAGATCATCATAGTCTGAAGGTCTGGTTAACTGATATAGTTGATTGTAGGCCATCCAGACAATCTTGCCTGCATCGTCACACTGGAGTGAGTCAAGTACCTCTGACAGGTCGTATTTCGTTGCTGCATAATCACTTTTATCTGCATTCCATGCTGGTAGGGTGATGTCAGTTGTCTTCACGATAGCTACTGGGTTGCGTTCACTCACATAGATGACGTTGATGTTCAGCTTCACTTTTGTTTTGTCATCAAGGCTGTACAGATAGAACTCGGCTGTGTAGTAGTCGCCCACCTCACGCACTCCGTCCTTTTGCCAGAAGCTGAGCTTTCCGTCTTTATAACCGATTCCATACGCAATCGTAAGAATTGGAATGGATGGGTTGAATGGAGCTGCAACATGTATGAATGAATTGTCTTCTTCAGCAAGAGCGCGTATATCGGTCATTTGGTAACCGTTCATATAACCTACAGCATTACTGATGACTGTTCCTGTAATATTTGTCGCAGAAGGCATTAAGCTATAGCCCGTACCAGGTACGAATACAGGAGTGCAGAAAGTAATGTCGTCTGCTTCGAACGTGTTGCTGATGATGTCAGTCAGGTCAATCGCGTCTATCATGTATTCCTCTTGTAACAATTCTTCGCCACCTTTATGGATGGGCACCATTTCCATTGCATAGTTGATTTCTGCAACAGTTGCACACTCCGCGAATGAAGGCTGAGGGCCAATCGCAACTTTGATGTTCAGCTGGTAGTAGAGGTTGCCACACACGAGATAGAGGGTCGACTTGACTGTTGTGTCGATGAGCGAACGATCGGGAAAAATACCTACATGGAGATTAGACAGACCTGCATAGTAATCGGGTTCGCAGAACATAGCGCATCCTGTTGCTCCCCACTCACACGCAAAGCCGTTTGTGTTCAACCAATAGCCACCATAGTTGGCTGTAGAGTAGTCTGTTAGGGTGTTCTCGTCACCCGTTGCATAGAGAACAAGACCTTGTGCCTCTCCCCAATTCAGACCTTCTTCGTAGCCCACACAGTCAGGCAACGGTAATTGATGATAGAGCGCCTGATAAATTGAATCTGCGTTGAGCAGCAGCTGACGGTACTTATAGGAGCCATTATAGTAAACGTTAAATGATGCGTTCTCCTCGCCTGCTTTCATCAATTCTGACAATTTGATTGCTGGCGCTTCCTGTGTGGTGAGACTGATGCATATCTCTATCGCCTTATTGCCGTTGATATAATAGAGTGAAGTCCTATAGGTCTTTCCTGGCGTTAACTGTCCACCAACTTGTCCAATAGTTACATCCAACTGTTTGTCGTCAAGTTGTGGGGCACGTACATACATCTGTGATTGGATGGTGGTATCTGCCACACATTCACCTGTCATTTCTCCGATGTTCTCATCATAGATTTCTGTTAACCACCAACCTTCACGATAGTTATATGTGCTGGTCAGTTCGTCCAGTTTTCCTTCTGAGATAGAGTCATATTGAGCAATGTAGAACTTGTGGAGTGCCATTCCCAGCCCACTGCCTCCCAACTTTGATAAAGCTTCCGTAAGGTCAACAGAAACTCTTTGTGAGGAGTTGTTGTGTCGGGCTTCTGTAGCCGTGAGAGCGACTTCCACCTTATCAACGATGGTCAGTTCAGACAATTTTGGATTCTGTGCGTGAACGATGCTGGTCAGCATTGTTGCCATCAGAGCAATGATAAGCGTAATGTTTCTTTTCATGTGTTTTGTGATTTACTTGTTTTACCCTGCAAATTTACGACTTTTTTGCGAAAACACAAAATATATATATAATAAATAAGGTGTATCCATGACAGATACACCTTATTTTCGATTAAACGCCTTGGTTTACTTCACCATGAACTTCTTTCCGTTCTGGATGTAGATGCCTCTTGTCGCGTTCTTTACCAATCGACCCGTCAGGTCGTAGATATTCTTGTCTTTAACACCATCGGGTTCTACGAAGTGAATCGCATTATCTGTTCCACCGATTGTGATGGTGAACTCACAGCGTTTGTTGTCGTAGTATGCATAGATGGTGAAGGTGTATGACTTGCTGAGGTTTGAGTCGTCGATAATCCAGCTGAAGAATCCGCTCTCATCGACAGCATAACCAACCAAAGCAACGATGGAAGCATCGTCTGATGTTACCTTCGCATCTTTGTCGAATGCAAAGCCTTCCAATTCGTCGAAGTTGTTGCTCAACGAACCGTTCTCATCGATAGCCATCCAAGTACCGTTCTCTGCAAACTCATCTTCTGAGCATCCTAATGCTTCGTACATCGGGGTCAGGTCGTATGCGGTATAGGTTCCGTTTTCCTGATCGTTTGCATCACGGGCTGGGAGGTTCAACGTGTAGCTGGCAACTGTCTCGGCTTCTGGTACAATCTCATCAACATATACTACTGTGATGACGTACTTGATTTGCTTGCCTGCATCCTGATTGACGAGGTAGAAGTTATCCGTAAATTTAGCCCCTGTAGACTGTGAACCTGGATACTGGAAGAACTGGAATATACCGTTTGCATAGCAGATACCGTAGGTATCACCGCTCTTCCATGTGGCAACAGACGACTTGTTCTCTACTTTAGCTGCCGGTTCCATCCAGAATCCTGGTTTTGGATCGCATGAGTACTTCTTTGAATAGGTGGCATTTCCTAATGTATCAATCACCTCTCCATAGAATGTAGGCGTTTTTGTGCCCAGTTGTGCTTCAATAAAGGCGATATCTGCATCAATTGGTTTGTCCATCAAGTGGTAGTCGGTCTCGTTGTTTGCATTCTTTCCGTAGTTCTGATAGTCTGAAGCATGAGGAACAATCTGGTAGGTGTAGTATTTGGTTGCTACGATGTCGCAATCTTCTGGACCGGTAATTACTTTCGTTGTGTCAACAGGGTCACCAATTTGGATATCCATCTTCAGCTCATAGTATTCGTTGTCGAGTGCATAGAACAACGAACCTGTTGTCTTTTCACCACCTTCAAAGATGTCTATCATGTGACCAATCTGAATGTAAGTGTTGTAGTTGTTCACGAAATAGCTCTTCGTAGAAGTGTTCCAATTCATTGGATGACTTTCCATATCCATCCAGAAACCGCCTGCTGCAGCACCGCTCTGTCCTTCACCTGTCGTTGATGAAGTTGTTGGGTTGCCCTCTGAATCCAATGCGGTGAATGTCAGGTCTGCTGCTACTGTGCCAGGCTTGAAGAGACTTGCAATTGAGTCAATATCGATAGCAATGGTAGTTGTACCATATCCGGCATCAATATCACGCTTCAGAGAGATTGTCTCGCCACCCACACATGTTTTCTGTGCCCATGGGAGGTCTTCTATCTCCTTTGGAATGATCTTGATTCTTACATCAATTCTAATTGCTTTATTCTCTTTACCTACGATGTAAAGATGTGCGAAGTAAGAGTTGCCTACTTTCAGCGATCCGCTTTGGCCTACCTGAATCTTCAGGGTGTCGCCATCATAACCGGTTGAAGAGAAGTGAACATGGAACTTCGACAGGTCGCCCGATGTGCCTTGTACGCACTCCTCAGTTTCGTCACCTGTGTTCTCGTCAATCATCGCGTTCATCCAGGCTGTCGAAGAGTATTTGAGGGTTGTGAGCTCATTGCTCTTCAGGTCGTTCTCGTCCAACTGACCTACATAGACAAAATACTTGTACCATTTGCTTGCAAACATCTCTGCATCATAACCGAGTAATGAGGCGAGGTCTTCTACCGCAAACGCATAAGTCTCAGCAGCGGTATTGGAGCGTGGATATTGCTCTGCAACAACCGAATAATCCTTTACGATGTTTAGGTCTGTCAAATTATAGGTTGGCAGTTCTTCGTAAGTGAGTTTCACAATCACAAAGCAATACTTTGTAGCATCTGTCGGATTCTCAATACGATAGGTTGCCTTGAAAGTAGCAGGCGCACCAGTCTGCCCCGACATACCACCAATGTAATAGAAGTGTGGGGCCGTATTGCCGTTTTCGTCTGGCTGGGGATTGAATTCAGCCTTCACGCAAATGCGTGCATCGTTTCCCCAATTCTCCCAGTCTCCATCAGCATTTCGCCATCCGTCTGTCTCTCCTAATTGGTAATCAGGATCGAGGGTGCCGTCGCTCTGTACTGCATAGATAGTAGCTTCGGCAAGCGTGCAACCGATTTCTGCTTCAATTGCATCAACATCCAGAACCTTAGTGTATGTCTCATAATACTCACCCACAATAGAGGTGAACTCATACACAAATTCCTTCTGCGCATGTACACTGGTGGCAAATAACATGGCCGCCATCGTGATAAGTGTAGTAATTGTTTTCTTCATAAGAAACTTTTGAGTTAATGTTATTAATTTTGTTAATTCTAAACAAGGTGGATTCAGCACTTGTTTTTCACTGCAAATATACTAACATTAAATAAAGTGACCAAACTTTTTTCGCCTTTTTTTGAAAATGTGATACATTTTCTTGAAAAACCGCTCGGTTTTTAAAACCAATAATCTCCTTATTAGAAAAAAAGAATAAAAAAGGAAAGTAAAAGGGTGCGGAGAGACGGGGATTCGAACCCCGGATACGCTTTTGACGTATACACGCTTTCCAGGCGTGCCTCTTCAGCCACTCGAGCATCTCTCCATTCAGGCTGCAAAGATACAAATAATTTATAATTTATAATGTATAATGAATAATTTTTTTCACTTTTCCCTTGCAACTCTTTACTTTCGACTGTAAACTTTCAACTCGCTAATGTCTAAAGTCTAGCGTCTAAAGTCTAATGTCTCATTTTTCGACTCATGCGACTGACTATAAACTATCAACTATCAACTTTATCCCCTATGGGTCGGGTGTTCAAAACCTCGTTCCAAATGCAACTCGTGCATATCCGTCGTACAGTCTGATTTTATTCTGTCCCTCCTTATAGGAGAATCGGTTGAGTTGGGCTTGCAGACCGATGAAATAGTTTTTCCAGTTATAGGCAATACCCACACGCAAATCTACATTGAGTCGTAGCGCACTATACTCTGTCTCGGAACCCTTGTCCCAGAAATCAATCTGATACATCCATTCTTCGTCATTATCACTTTCCAATCCTATAGGTTTGTAGGTCTTTCCGTTTGCCCAAGTGCGAGTCTTCGGGTCCCAACTCCCATAATCGTCAGTCTCGCCTTCACCATACGAGAAGTAGTAGTTGAAGTCATATTTATCTACTTTCACGCGGTTATAAACGCTGAGTGTCGGCATGACCATTGCGTTGATGACAAGGCCTTTGAAAGGCACGAAGTTATAACCGTATCCAAAACCGATATTCGCTTGATGTACTTCCATGCGATGCACTCCGTGACCGATGAATGCGAAAAAGGCGTTAGCGTCATCTGAATAGTCGAATGATGACTGGTACCATGTGGCACCAGCAAGGAACGATCCTGCCGAACGACGCTGGATGACGGATTGGTTATAGGCGGCAGCCTGTGAATAACGGCGACCGTTGAACACATAGTATCCGTTGATATAGACTGATCGAATCCATACAGGTGACGGCATTTTCCCGTTTGATTTTATCACCTCTCCGTCAAGCGTTCCGTCGGCAAAGTAGTCGGCAGCCGTAAGTGAAGCATCGTCTGTGTGAAACCGTCTCAAACGGAAGTTAAAACCGTACTTTGCGCCAGTAGTGCTGATGGAGAAATATCGTCCTGCGTTCTTGGTGAGTGAAAAAGAATACGATACTCCCGTACCACGATAGCCTGCCCAGAAACCGATAGAAGAAGCCACTGGGGGCTTGAACCGCAATTGCCACTTCGAATAATCATCCGTGTCGGGTGAGACGATGCGGTTGTCGCTTTCCACATCGACCTCGTTTGCCTTATACCGAAGAATGAATCTCCAGGGTTTTTCGGGCACCTCTATATAACGCGAATCAACCTTGGAGCGAGCTTTGTCGTCCAGGTAGTCTTCTAACTGACGAAGCCGTTCCTTCAGGGTAGGAGCACTCTTTTGTGAAGAAAGAGTTCCTATGGCGTCCATTTCCTGTCCTGCTGCATTCAAGGCGAACAGGAGGCCGCAAATCATGAGTATTCTTACCATAGGCATTCCTGTTTATTCGTGATGGTATTGCTCGCCTTTAAGTATCGTGAAGGCTCGATAGAGCTGTTCAATAAAAATCATTCGCACCATTTGGTGGGAAAAGGTCATCTTCGAAAGCGACAGCTTCTCATTGGCTCGCTGGTAGATTTCTGCAGAAAAACCGTACGGCCCTCCGATGATGAATACCAAGCGTCGGCTGACTGTTTGTTGCTTCTTGCTTATCCAGGTGGCAAACTCAATGCTTCTGAATTCTTTCCCATGCTCGTCGAGCAGCACCACATAATCGCTGTCTTGCAGTTGTTTCAGTATCAGTTCTCCTTCTGCCTTCTTCTGCTGCTCCTGCGACATAGCCTTTGTGTTCTTCAGCTCAGGGATGACGGTCACTTCGAACGGGGTGTAGTGTGTCACCCGCTCGCTGTAGTCATCTATGATGGCCTGAAATGTCTTGCTTGTGGTCTTTCCCACCAATATCAAATTGATTTTCATAAGCCCCTAGCCCCCTCCGTCTCCCCCAGGGGGAGAGAAAGACTCGGCTTGAATTGTTACATTTTATAATTATTTATTTTTACATTTTCCCTCCTGGGACAGGATGGGGCTATCTCGTCACATTCTTTACGCCTTTCACCGCTTGAATCTTCTTAATCAGTTGATTGAGGCGTTTGTTGTCATCAATCATGATGGTGAGGTGACCGGCGAAGAGGCCGTCCTCCGATGATTTGATGTCGATGCTGCGAAGCAGGATGTTCTTCTCCTTGGCGATGATGCTTGTGATGTTGCTCACGATACCCACATCATCATTTCCGATGATATGCAGGGTGATGGCAAACATGCCGCTGCTCTGTTCGGCCCAGTTCACCTCGATGGCACGATAGGACATCTGCTCAAGCAGCCTGCGACAGTTCGGACAACTCTTCCTGTGAATGGTGATACCTCGGCTCACTGTCACAAATCCTACGATCTCGTCACCATAGATAGGATTGCAGCATTTGGCGAGGTTGTATTCCACACCTTTTATATTATTACCAATCAGCAGCACGTCCTTACCGGAACGACCCATCAGGTTTTCGTTTCCTTCGTCTAAGTGGAAGTTCTCGGCGCTGATGGTCTCAGCAAGGGGCAGTTCGTTGTTCTCACGTTTCTGTTCCTCAATATAGGCATCAATCACTTTGTCCACCCCCAGCACCTCTTCCGTGAGGGCTTTGTAGAACTCCATCACATGCTTGAATCCCAGTCGTTTGATGGTCTTCATCAGCGTTGGTTCCACCATCTCCAGCTTCTTGTTCTTGAACTTACGCTCAAGTGTCTCCTTCGCATAGGTGGCAGTCTTCAGTTCCTGTTCGTTGATGCTTTGGCGAATCTTGCTGCGTGCCTTTGATGTGATGGCATAATTGAGCCAGTCGCGTTTAGGCAACTGGTTGGGATTGGTGAGAATCTCGACTTGGTCGCCAGTCTGGAGTTTGGTGCGTACGGACACATTCTTCCCGTTAATGAGTCCTCCGCTACAGTGTGAACCTATATTTGTGTGAATCTGGTAGGCGAAGTCGAGTAGGGTAGCCCCCTTGGGCAACTTGAACAGGTCGCCTTTCGGCGTGAACACAAATACCTCATCGCTGTAGAGGTCCACCTTGAACGGGTCAACCATCTGCTCATCCGATGTTCCCTGGGTCTCTAATGCGCTACGTACGTCTTTCAGCCAGTCCTCCAACTTAGCTCCGCTATCTTTTACTCCTTTATATCTCCAATGGGCGGCCAATCCGTGTTCGGCGATATCGTCCATCCGCTCCGTACGAATCTGTATCTCTACCCATTTGCCTTCAGGGCCCATCACAGTGGTGTGCAGGCTCTCATATCCGTTACTCTTGGGTACGCTGAGCCAGTCGCGCAGACGTTTCGGGTTCGGGCGATACATGTCTGTCACGATGCTATACACCTGCCAGCAGTCCTGCTTTTCGCGTTCGGGCTTGGAATCGAGGATGATACGGATGGCAAAAAGGTCGTAGATTCCTTCGAACTGACATTTCTGTTTCTGCATCTTCTGCCAGATGGAGTGTATGCTCTTCGTACGTCCTTTGATATGGAATTTCAGTCCGGCAGCCTGCAACTTTTCCTCAATAGGGGTGATGAACTTATGGATATACTCATCGCGTGCTTTCTTGGTGGCGTTCAACTTCTCTTTTAGCATGTAGAAACTTTCTGTCTCCAAGTATTTTAGCGATAAGTCTTCAAGTTCTGATTTAATCAGGTATAGACCGAGTTTATGAGCCAAAGGTGCATAGAGGAAACTGGCTTCCTTGGCCACTTTTTGACGAGCCTCGTCACTACCCAGGTCTTTTATCTGACGCATGAGGTTCACACGGTCTGCTATGATGATGAAGATAACCCTCATGTCCTCAGCAAACGAAAGCATCAGATCGCGGTAGTTATCTGTGTTTACACTTGTGCTTTTCGCATAGAGTTCGTTCACTTTCAAGAGACCATGAATGATTTTCGACACCTCTTCGCCAAACATCGTGCTAATCTCGTTTTCCGTGATTACCCCACGATGTACATACTCGTGGAGCATGGTGCTGATGATGACGGCACGACTCACTCCTATCTCTTCTATTGTGATAAGGGTGGTCTGCAAGTCAAACAACACAGGATTCAGGCCGAATACTCGTTCAATCTCTGTCTGCTGGCTGATTTCTTTGCTCTTTTCAAGAATCAGTTTTCTTATGGTGTCTTGCTCGGTCTTGTTGATGATCTCAGCTGTGAGCTTCTCAACCCTTTGCAAGGTTTCTATTATTTGCTCTGTTTGTGCATTCATGTTTCCCCTCCTTTTCAAATCTTGTGCAAAGGTACAAAAAAAGTTAAGAATTAAGAATTAAGAGTTAAGAAAAAATGAAAAATGGAAGAATGAAAGAATGAAAAAAAGCAGAAAAAAGAAAAAAATAGTAAATTAAAAATCGTCAAATTGTAAATTATTTGTACCTTTGTGGTTGAATTCTTGCAAACCAAAAAAATTACTATATGCTTACACAACAAGACAAGGAGTTCCTTCAGTCGAAAGGCATCTCTGAGGAACTGTTTAACAAACAGCTTGGACAATTCAAGTCTGGTTTTCCCTTTTTGAAACTGGCAGGAGCAGCAGCTCCGGGTAATGGAATCACAGTAGCAGATGGCGCTCAGCAGGAGACCTATCTCAACGCATGGGACGAGTATCTGAAAGGCACTCACACCGTTCAGAAGTTTGTTCCTGCATCAGGTGCAGCATCACGTATGTTCAAGAATCTGTTTGAGTTTCTCGATGGTGAGGCTGATGAGCCCGATACGGATTTCATGAAGGTTTTCTTCGCTCACATCTCCAATTTTGCATTCTATGATGCGCTCAACGATGCATGTGTGGTCAACGAAGGTAAGACCGTTGAAGACCTTATCGATGAGGGCGACTACAAAGCTGTGGTGGCTTGTCTGTTGGATGAGGAAGGTTTGAACTATGGCAAACTGCCAAAGGGCCTTTTGCAGTTCCATGCCTACGACGATTGTGTTCGTACCCCACTCGAGGAGCATCTTGTCGAAGGTGCGCTCTATGCAGCAGGTAAGGATGGTAAGGTAAACGTTCATTTCACTGTCAGCCCTGAGCACCGTCCGCTGTTTGAGTCGCTTGTGGAATCTAAGAAGGCCGAATACGAGGCTAAGTTTGGTGTGAAATACAATATCAGCTTCTCTGAGCAGAAGTCGAGCACAGATACCGTAGCTGCAACTATCGAGAATGAACCTTTCCGTAATGAGGATGGTACGATTCTGTTCCGTCCAGGAGGACATGGAGCGCTGATCGAGAACCTGAACGACATCGATGCCGATGTGATCTTCATTAAGAACATAGATAATGTGGTGCCCGACCGCCTGAAAGAACCTACCGTTCGTTTCAAGAAGGTCATTGCCGGCGTGCTGGTATCGCTGCAACAGCGGGCATTCGACTACATCCGTCTGCTTGATACAGGTAAGTACACCCATGACGATCTGGTTGAGATGATTCGTTTCGTAAAGAACGACCTCTGTTGTCAGAATCCGAACCTGAAGAACCTGGAGGATACCGAGATGGCCGTTTATCTGCGTAGCAAACTCAACCGCCCGATGCGTGTGTGCGGTATGGTGAAGAACGTAGGGGAACCAGGTGGAGGTCCGTTCCTTGCATACAACCCCGACGGCACCATCTCTCTGCAGATTCTCGAGAGTTCACAGATCGACACCAACAACGAGGAGTATGTCAAGATGTTCAAGAGCGGCACACACTTCAATCCCGTTGATCTCGTATGTGCAGTGAAGGACTACAAAGGTAACCACTTCGATCTACCACGTTATGTCGACCCACAGACAGGATTCATCTCTTCAAAGAGCAAGAACGGTAAGGAACTGAAAGCCCTTGAGCTCCCAGGACTCTGGAACGGAGCCATGAGCGACTGGAACACCATCTTCGTCGAAGTACCACTCGAGACCTTCAACCCAGTAAAGACGGTGAATGATCTGCTGAGGGAACAGCATCAGTAAGAAGCTTGCTTACAGCTTACAGCTTATTAGGCTCATAAGGCCCATTAGCCACATTAAGCTTATTCGTCCCATAAGGCCTATAAGCCCCATAAGACTCATCATCAAAAACCAAATATTCAATGAAAAAAATCATGCTTTTAGGGTCAGGCGAACTCGGTAAGGAGTTTGTTATCGCCTGCAAGAGAAAAGGTCAGTACGTAGTAGCATGCGATGCATACGAGCACGCCCCTGCTATGCAAGTAGCTGACGAGTGCGAAGTATTTCCTATGCTCGACGGTGAAGCTTTGATGGCAGCCGTCAAGAAACATCAGCCCGACATCATCGTGCCTGAGATAGAGGCAATCCGTACAGAGAAACTCTACGAATGTGAGCAGATGGGCATCCAGGTAGTACCATCAGCACGTGCCGTCAACTTCACTATGAACCGCAAGGCCATCCGTGAGTTGGCACATACAGAGTTGGGACTGAAGACCGCCAACTACAAATATGCAAAGACTTTCGAAGAGTTCGAGGCAGCAGCCAACGAAATCGGCTATCCGTTCATCGTGAAGCCACTCATGTCATCATCAGGACACGGTCAGAGTAAAGTCGACAGCCCTGCAGAATTGCAGCAGGCATGGGACTTCGCAGCCAAGGGAGCACGTGGTGACATCAAGGAAGTGATTGTCGAGCAGTTCATTCGTTTCGACTATGAGATCACCCTGCTGACTGTCACTCAGAAGAACGGTCAGACCCTGTTCTGTGCACCAGTCGGACATGTACAGAAGGGTGGGGACTATCGTGAGAGTTTCCAACCGATGCCTATGAAGCCCGAACACCTGAAGACAGCACAGGAGATGGCAGCCAAGGTGACAGGAGCACTTACAGGAGCCGGCATCTGGGGCGTTGAGTTCTTCATCAGCAACCAGGACGGAGTGTACTTCTCAGAACTCTCTCCACGTCCACATGATACAGGTATGGTAACCCTCGCAGGTACCCAGAACCTCAGTGAGTTCGAACTCCATTGTCGTGCCGTCCTCGGACTGCCTATTCCAGAGATCACTCAGGAGAAGAGTGGGGCGAGTGCCGTTATCCTCTCAGGCATCGAGACCGACCATCCTGATTATACAGGTATCGAAGCCGTCTGTGCCGCACCTCGTACATATCTTCGTATCTTCGGCAAGCCAGTTGCCCATGTAGGTCGCCGTATGGGAGTTGTCGTATGTTACGACAAGGTGGGAACACCCCTCGACGAGTTACGTGATAAGTGCAAGTCACTCGCAGCCAAAGTAGAGGTTGTTGGGAAGTAGGTTATTAGGTTAATTGGTTAATAGTTTAGTTGGCTAGTAGGTTTTGTTTCGCCAGTCAGGAGAGGAGCGGAGCTGTTAACTCCTAACTCCTAACTCCTAACTCCTAACTGTCTTCTACATTCCTTCTTCACCTCCGCCACCTTGGCTTCCGTTCTTAGTGAACTGCTTCGTAGCTACTTCGCTGGCTACGCCATCGATGATGGCTACGGCCTTGACGGTTGCGGATGCATTGAGGGTGATGGGCTCCTCGTAGTCGTTACCGTACGTAGCGGTTGGGGCTACTCCGTTGGTGGTGTACTTGATGGTTGAACCTGCAGGACCTGAGATGGTTACCTGAGTGGAGTCATCGAACGGAGTCGTGCCGCTGATGGTTGGAGCAGCTACGCTGGAGCTTGAACCGCTGTTGCCACTGTTCTGGCTGCCACCTTGGTTCTCGCTACCGCTTGAACTGCTTGAACCGTTGTTCTGGCTTGAACCGCCCTGTCCTGAGCCTCCATTCGAAGGATCACCGCCTTCGCCATCACCCTCTTCGTCCTCTGCAGTGAGCTCGTTGTAGAGCTTGAGCGTGAGAGACGTGTCGTTCTTCATGGCTGAAGCCTTGTAGAGCGAACGCTTGCTCTGGTCGGCAAGGAACTTAACGCCCACGCGGACGATGTTTGCCTGTGTGCTGTAGCCATCAGCGTCTGCTACACCCTCTGAAGTGACGACCGGATAGAACGTACCGATACCGTCGAGCTTCACCTTGTAGCCGTCGGCCAGCATCTCCTGGATGCAGTTCTTCAGCTTGGTGATGACACCGATTACTACGTCTTCCGTGAATACGGAACCGTGCTTTGCGATGTGAGCCGCCATCTCGGTCAGCCCCAGTGTTCCGTTGTAGATGATCTTTCCGTAGGTCTTCTGCACCTTCGTGCGGTTTTCGCCTACCTTACCGGTTACTACCTTACGACCAATCTTCTTGATTTGGATTTGTCCCATGTTTTTCATACCAAATAGGCCAATTTGTTAGTGAAAATCAGCGTTATTTGAGCGAAAAGGCCTTTCTCTAAGAGCGAAACTACTTTTCTCTGCAAGCGAAACTATGTTTCTCTTCGAGCGTTTTTCAACCCCTCTGCTCGCCGCTGATTATTCGGTGCCTGTCTTTTGGTAGTGCAAAGTTACAAAATATATAATAAAATACAAAGTATTTTTTATATTATTTTGTAAAAAGTCAAGAAATTTATGGGCAAAACAGGCATTTGTAAAGTCGGGATGGCAATTTTAGACACTAT
>JAFZYE010000037.1 GCA_017616445.1 Bacteroidaceae bacterium | reverse complement strand
GTTCAGCAGACTCCAGTTGGTCTCACCGATGTTGCCAGCCTCAGTACCAACCCAACGCAAATCGCCACGGTCGCTGCCGTCGTTCCAGATGAGGCATTTGGGCTGCAACTCACGAATCATCCTGTAAGTCTCTGGCCACTCGTAGTAGGTGGTACGGTCTATCTGTCGACGTTCGTTGGCACCGCCATACCAGCCGTCGCCACCGTTGGCTCCGTCGAACCACACCTCGAACATATCGCCATAGTTGGTCAGCAACTCACGCAGTTGGTTGCGGAAGTAGGTGACGTATTCAGGCCGTCCGTATTCAGGATGATTTCTGTCCCATGGTGACAGATAGACGGCATATTCCAGTCCCTCTGCCTTGCAGGCCTCGGCCAGTTCGCGCACCACGTCGCCCTTGCCATTCTTCCAAGGAGTGTTCTTTACCGAATACTCGGTATATTTCGAGGGCCACATGCAGAAGCCGCAGTGGTGCTTGGCTGTGAAGATGATGCCTTTCATGCCAGCCTGTTTGCAGACACGTGCCCATTGCCGGCAGTCGAGGTCGGAGGGGTTGAACAGCTTCAGGTCTTCATTGCCAAAGCCCCATTCCTGGTCGGTGTAGGTGTTGAGCGAGTAGTGGATGAAGGCGTACATCTCCATCTCCTGCCATCGCAACTGATTCTTTGAAGGTAATGGTCCGCAGCCCTCTTCATGGAGCTGCTGTGCGTTCAACGTCAACGTTGATGCACATAAAACGATTGTAGCGATTAGGTTCTTCATTTTTTCTTTATTCACTTATTTCTCTGCAAAGATAAGAAAAAGTTAGGAGTTAGAAGTTAGGAGTTAGGAGTTTTTGGTGTTTTTCTTCATTCTTCACTCTTAATCCTTCATTTTTTCTTAATTCTTAAATCTTAACTCTTAATTTTTTTGTACCTTTGTCGCGTAATCAATTCAACTAACTAACTATATGACAAAGACAATTTCATTTTTGCTTTCCCTGATACTATCGACAGGGATGGCGATGGCTCAAGACAACGTAGCAACCTTTCGCACATGGGCGATGACACCGCCGATGGGTTGGAACTCGTGGGACTGTTACTACTCGAGTGTCACGGAGAAGGAAGTGATGCAGAACGCACAATACTTGGTCGACAACGACCTCGTTCGTCATGGGTGGGAGTATGTGGTGATTGACATCCGCTGGTACTGCAACCATCCTTCGCTGGGTGGCGGCAACTACAACCAACGGGGCGATCAGGACTATGTGATTGACGAATATGGCCGTTACCTGCCTTCGCCCACACGATTCCCTTCGTGTATGGTTGATGGGAAGAACCAGGGGTTCAAGGCTCTGGCCGACAAGATTCACAAGATGGGTCTGAAGTTCGGCATCCACATCATGCGTGGTGTGCCCAAGTCGGTGGTGGGTTCGTCGTATAAGCTGAAAGGCAGCGAGACAACTCCTTGGAGTCAGGTCTATAACGGAACGACATCGCCCTGCACATGGCTGAAGGACAACTTGCTGGTGCGCAACAACGAGGCTGGACAACTCTACTACAACTCCATCATGGACCTCTATGCCGAGTGGGGTGTTGACTTCCTGAAGATTGACGACCTCTCACGTCCGTTCTATACCGATGAAATTCACATGATTCGCCGTGCCATCGACCAGACGGGACGACCCATCGTCTTGTCGCTCTCGCCTGGAAAGACACAATACCACTATGCCGACGAGTGCCTTGAGAATGCCAATATGTGGCGTATGATGGACGACCTGTGGGACAATTGGAGTGCCGTCGATGCGGTGTTCAACGAGGCTTATGCTTGGGAGACCGTGACCCGTCCGGGCAACTATGCCGACTGCGACATGCTGCCGCTCGGACAGATTGCCATGACCATCGGCGACTCAGGCTATACGGGTGCGGACAAGGGACGTTGGACACGACTCTCGCAGGATGAGCAGCTGACGATGATGACCCTCTGGGGCATCTGCCATTCGCCGCTGTTCTTCGGTGGCGAGATGACCAAGAACGATGCCTTCACCCTGTCGCTCCTCAACAACGAGGAATACCACCAGATGCACAAATACGGCAAGGACGCTCATCAGGTCGAGAACGACGAGGACAACGGTAGGGTAGTGTGGACGAGTGAAGACCCTGCAACAGGCAACCGCTACCTGGCGCTCTTCCAGCGCGACAACACCCGCTGGGTGGTGGGTGCGAAGGCATTGTATAAGTCAGAGGTGATTGCCTATACCACCGATGGTCATGCCGTTGATGTCGACATTGAATGGCCCGAAGGGTCGAAGACGCTCGTGCTGGTAGTCGATGACGGAGGCGACAACTACAACTACGACCACGGCGACTGGATCAACCCTACACTCATCCTGCGCGACGGCTCCGAAGTGCCGCTCACAGGTACCTACAAGACTCGTGGCTATACGGCCAATTACTTTAAGCGCATCTACGAGAACAAGAACGTGGACAACGGCGGGAAGATGAAGGTGATGGGCACAAGCTACGACCGCGGTTTCTCCACCGATGCCAACGCAGCCATCTTCTTCCAGATACCCGACGACATGGATGTGGTGCGGTTCCGTGCAATGGCTGCTGCCGACGACTCCGGCATCGGACAGTCGGGAGCTACGACCAGCATCCGCTTCATGGTGTTCGACCAGAACCCCCTCACCAGCGAGCAGGACGATGCCGCAGCTCGCTCTGGTCTCATCTCGCGCAAAGGCACGAAGTCGAAACAGATGGAGTGTGACGTGACTGGAGCCGAACAACTGAAGATTGTGGTAAGCAGCTATGGCGACGGCTTCTCTTACGACCGTGCCGACCTCATCAACCCTGTGCTCATAGATGCTGAGGGCAACGAGACCTCGCTCACTACGCTCACAGCTGCCTCCTACACCTCCGACTGGAGCACGCTGCATATCAACAAGAACGTCGAAGGTGGCACACTCAAGGTCGAAGGAAAGACCTATCAGACTGGTCTCGGCATGAATGCCCAGTGTACGCTTATCTACAACCTGCCCGAGGGACACACCTACAAGACCTTCCGTGCCCTCTGCGGCTACGACTCCAGTTGCGACACCGACAACACCTCATCGTCGGGCACCACGATGGAGTTCCTCTTCTACGTCACCGCCAACGAGCCTTACACCTTCGACCTCACCCGTCTCGGCTATGCCGCCACCGAATCCGTTCCGGTCTATGACATCTGGCAGAAGCAGTCGCTCGGCACCGTCTCAGGCACCATTGAGACCGTCGTGCCCAGTCATGGCGTGAAGCTCTTCCGCTTAGGCGACAAGGTTGCCGAAGGAATTCAAGACCCCCTAACCCCCTTTAGGGGGAACGGCAAATCCTTCGATCTTCAAGGCCGCGCCGTCACCACCCCCACAAAAGGACTGTATATATATAATAATAAGGTGATGCTGATGAAATAAAAAGGAGAGCCGTTGCTCTCCCATTTCTTACGTTTTTACATTGCTTTTTTTCAAACTTCTTCACCCGTCACCCCCGCTCTAAAGGGAGGGGGCTTGGGGAGCGGATCTTGGTCTGCTGTTACATTCCCTCTTCACCTCCTCCACCGCTCTCTCCGTTCTTCGTGAACTGCTTAGAAGTGACCTCGCTAACTTGGCCGTCTACGATGGCTACTGCTTTCACGGTTGCAGATGCATTGAGCGTGATTGCCTCCTCGTAGTCATTACCGTACGTTAACGTTGGAGCTATACCGTTGGTGGTGTATTTGATGCTTGCACCTTCTGGGCCACCGATGGTTACCTGAGTCGAGTTGTCGAACGGAGTGGTTCCGCTGATTGTTGGAGCTGCTACGGCGCTTGAACCGCCTGTGCCGCTTGAACCTCCTGAATCTCCGGAACCGCTTGATCCTCCTGAATCTCCAGAACCTCCAGAACCACCTGTACCTCCAGAACCACCTGTACCTCCAGTACCACCTGTACCTCCAGAACTTCCTGAACCATTCGATTCCCCTCCTTGGGAGGTGTTAGTGGAGGTTCCTCCACCTGATCCTACTGCGGAGCCATCGCCCAAATAGTATTGGCGTGCATAGATTTCGATACCCTTCAATTTTGTGTAGAGTGCGGTAAGTTCGGCCGATGGTATGAGTTCCATCATGGCCGTGATGGTCTTGTAGAGTTCGGCTATGGCCTGGTCGGTGGCCTTGCGTGCTGACTTCATCTCGCCCTTCACGAACTCACCCTTGGTCTGTGCTCGCTGGCCGAGGTACTGACGAACCAACTGGGCTTGCTCCACTGCTTTGGTGAAGAATGTCCATGCACCTATGTTCGTCAGGTACGTCTGATGGGCTTGCAGGTTCTGCTGCATCTGGATGATTTTGTCCGACTCTGCGCCGTAGGCATCATCAGTGCGGAAATTATAGTCTTTGAATACTTGTGCACACTGCTGTGCCTCGGTCTTCGTTGCCTCGTCTTCTGGCAGTCCTGCATGTGCATTGATGATATAACGTGTTGCCGTGATGTAACTATCCTGCTTCTTGTCGGCTGCTTCGAGCAATGGCACCACTGCGTCGCGTTGCGATTTCAGCCATACTTCATCTTCCTTCAGTCGAGCTTGATGGATGACTGCTTTCTTCTGATTAAATACTTGGTTGTCGGTTGTAAAAGCGGCTACGAAATCGTCAATCTGCTGTGTCGTGCCGTCATGATGCGGATTGGCCAATGATGCCAACCACGCATGATTCAGTTGATTAGTTTCTGCCATAAATACACTTTTTAAGGATTAATAATTGGGTTAGTTCATTCTGGTGTCGTTCGAGCTTACTCTATCGTTAAACGAGTTCCAACGACCCTCGTTCCTGGTTTCACAATCGTTGTGCGGGTTCCAACGACCCTCGTTCCTGGTTTCACAATCGTTGTGTGGCCTTCAACGACTCTCGTTCGAGGTTTCATAATCTTTTTGCGAGCTCCAACGACCCCCATTCGAGGTTGCCTCATGGCCCGTCATGTGCAGGCGGAGGTCGTCCTTCCTTATTGCAGATTTGCTGCTTCATAGTCATATATCGCCTGTTTTTGTTTTTCTTAAAAAAGAGGCGTTATGCATTTACGGATAACAACATACGTCATAAGGTCCACTTCCTTTTTGCGATACTGTTGTATACCTTCAATGCCCACGCCCCATTTCAGGGTATGAGCAGGCAGCCTTCGTTGTATCGCAAAAAAGTTTGTTTAGTGGATTTATGACGTTACGATAAACTGTTGGCTCTAAAACCAAATTTTTCTATTGCAAATGTAGTGAAAAATCATCAACTCCGTATAGCTTCATGCAAGAATTCGATGAAATATAAAGAAATTTCCCGTTTTTCGTTACGTTTTGTAATATGATTAGTATAAATTTGCCACGTGTTTCTTATGACACATGGCGGCTTTTACATCACCTCATCTTGACGAAAGCTAAGATGACCTAAGTTTTGTTGTGAATTTCTAACCTTGTCCGTTTGCTATAATACTATGTCGCCCCGTTGGGGCTTAATGTGAGTGTCGTCACAAGGGTCATACTCCTTCCCCCTATATACCATAACAACCAAAACGGACAGGATTTGAACCCTGTCCGTTGCTGTGTTAGAATTTCCTTGTTGGTTTTGTTGGTTTGAGCTGTTGCTTCAGTCGGCTTAAGAATGAAAGCTTGTGTGGGGCACGTCGCGGTGTTCTGAGCACTTCGTCTTCTGATTCATCAGAACCGCCCATGTTCATCACCATATCGATGAATTCTTGTTCGATGCCCTCTACGACAACCAATTCGATTGGAGCATCGAAGCTGAATGCGCTACCTGTCTGTGCTGCTTCGGCATCCCACTTGATACTTGGGTCGAATTTTACAATGACTAATTTTTGGTTGCCGTAGTAAACAACTTCAAACATATCGTCGCCTTGGCCCATATCCATTGAGCTGATCAGCGGCAATCCGAGACGCAGGGCATTGGTTGCCAATGTCTTGAATCGATTATAATCGCCATTTTGGAATCCTATGCTGCCTTTCTGGAAGTATTTCGATTGCATCAGGAGTCCTACAGGATATGATAGAAGGAATACCTTCTGCGCGAAGGCTGGCATTTGCTTTGATGTGAGCGGACGTACCGTGTTGCCGTGGTACAGGATGTCGAAGTTCATTCCGGAGCCAACGAAATTGGCATTGCCCTTTTCCATATCGATGTTGGCAAACTGCAGGTAGTCATCCTCACTCTCTATGTTGATGAAGACACCGCGTCCACTCATGTCCAAAGACAGCTTATTGTCGCTTATGCGAGTTGTAAAGGATGCTGTTTTGTTAACGAGGGCCATGGTCATCTTTTGAGGGCTTTTCAGCTCCCAAATGAAGCTGCCCGTACCAGTACCCATGCGACTGTCGTAGTTATCGCATTCAAATACCCACAACAATTCTTCGTCTGGCTCTTCATCTTCGGCCATTGCTTCTGTGCTACCCATGTTGGTAGAGCTGATAACCATGAGCATGCTGTCCACGATGATGGCTCCGTTGTCGAAGTTGTTTTCCATCTGTATGGGGAGTTCGTAGGTCTTGTCGTCGTCGGTTGTAACCAGTATCACACCGCCTTCTTTGTACTCAATCTTTGCGTTGATGTCGATGTCGCCCAAGTCGATGTCGTCGCCTGTAAGCTCAATCGCCTTTGTGAAGTACTCGCCATTTGCTGCACGTATCTTGAGTGTGGCAACGCCTGTGTAGTCGGCTGGTGCCATGATGGTGAACGCACCGTCGAGGTCGGTGTGTGCCTTGCGAGTCTCTTCCAGTCCGTATTCAATCCATACGGTTGATAACGAAGACCCGTCTTTGTTCACTACCTTACCCTTGATGGTTGCCATGTCGGGAACCACCAGCTCCTTCTGTACTGTGCCGCCTCCTGCAACGCCGTTGACATGGACGCTTACCTCTGGTGAGTAGTTGCCATAGTCCTGTGGCTTGATGCAGATGTCAACATCCGTGTTCTCAGGAATGAAACACTGGGCACGGCCTTCGGCATTCGTCACAGCTGTGGTCTGTCCGACATGAACGATGGTTCTTGGAACGACTTTCCCCGTCTTGGTCTTGACAGTAATGACACAAGTTACACGGCTCTCAGGCCAGTCGAGGTTCACCCATGAGAAGTGCTTTACGCTACCTACATAGACTCCGTCCTGAAGGGTTGCCTCACCTTCTTCTTCCCAAAGACCTGTGCTCTCGTTGAAACTCCAGAGTGGAATGGTGGCAGGCAGTTCCTTGCCTTTGAAGCTCTCAGGAATAGGGAAGGTCAGTTCGGCCTCTTTACCGTCCTGCAGTTGCAGCTTGTTGCCTGATGCGTCGGACATGTCGACCTTGGTCATACCGTAGCTGACGAGTTGCACCTCGGAGTTGTCGCTCCTTACTGCAGCGAGGTCACCACCTGGCATCATGCTTGCGAAGTTGTCGTCATCGGGATCGAGATAGACCATCTCGGTGTTTACGGTACCATTGTAGGCTGCTCCTGTCGCTGCGTTCTTGTAACCGTCGGCAGGCATCTCTACCTGCATGCCGTCCAGCGTTTCCAATGTAACCTTCTCGTTCGACTTATAGGATTCGGATGTTGCGCTCGAAACGTCGTTCTTGCTTATCATCACTACATCCCACTCGTCTTTGTCGGCTTCGGTGAACGAACGTACTACGGTGAAGTAGCCGTCTTTCTTGAAGTCGACGACGGTACGTCCTTTTACGACTTCAATGTTGGCTAACGCGAATGTACCAGATGCATCAGTGGTCGTAACAGCTGTACCGCTACCTACGGTCACGCCTGAGATTGGGTTGCCGTTGTTGTCGTGTACGAGTCCATAGAGCTCTGTTGTTTTCATAGTGCCGTTCAGCACTGCAATGCGGGTTGACTGGTTGGGAATCACAAGATTGTTGTTGTTTCCTCCGTTGTCGTCGTCTTTGCTGCTACATGAGAGCATCAGACTGGCGGTTGCAATCACGAAGGTTCCCAAAAGGATTTTGTTTAGTTTAACCATTTTCATTTACAATTTGACGATTTACTATTTACAATTTATAATTTATCTCTTTGGATTTGGAATACGAGAATACCTGCAATCTATTGTCTTGTCTCCTTGTCTTCTTGTCTTCTTGTCTCCTTTTCCAGGGCTTCCTTTTTATCGGATTCCTCCTCCGCAGCCACCTCCTGAGAAGCCGCCACCGCCTCCGAACGAAGAGTGGCCACCGCCTCCGAAGCTACGGCTCGAACCACCACGGGCAGCGTATTCTTTTGACAGCTTGTTGATGTAGGCTTCGGAGATGCCTTGATGGAGCACGGTATAGACAGCAGGTACTTCCACGCTTGCTACCATCTGGTCGGCTATATTGTCTAATTCGAAGAACTCTGGGTTAATCTTGCGCATGTCGCTGATGACTTGCTTGGATATGCCGAAGAGGGTAGCATAGACCATATAGTCTTTCCAAAGCTTGACATCCTTGATGCCTCGCTCGTCGAGGAGTGAGAACTCTTTGAGGAACTTGCGAAGGCCGAGGAGCTTACGCACTTCGTCCCTCTGGCGTTGGCAGGACGAGATGCTCATGGATGAGGTGTGGAGTGCCTTGGCGAACGATTCGGTGGTGTTGCTGTTGGCTTTGTTCTTCATGTAGTCGCGCAACTCGCGGGCTTCGAGTACGGAGTCGGAACCTGCTGCCACCTTGAAGATGCGATGGAGCTGACGCAGTAGCGGTTGTGTGCTGGCATTGGCAGGCCATTCGTGGATGACGAAGAAGGGTTTGATTTCTCCCTTTGCGTCAGGACGCGGCTCGACACTGATGCAGCCGTCAGCGATGAGTTTGGCCACTAAGGCCGAGAGCAGTTTGTTGTAGTCCTTGCCTGAAAATTTGAAGACGTTGAGCACGTCGTTGGCTGTATGCAGGTTGCCACTGAAGGGGATTTCACGATACCACTGAAGGTCTTTGTTGAACTTGTATTTCTGCCAAGCCCAATAGACAGGCCAGCCGATGAGACAGAGTCCTGCAAAGAGCAAGCAACCGATTGAGACGATTCCTCCGATGATGCGATCCATCCAATCGTCAAAGGAATCGGATTCCTCCTCCATGAGGTAGTCACTCCCTTCGAAGGCACGTTCTTTGACGGTCTCGAACGATTCGGTGTTCTGAACCTTTGGCGAGAAGATTCCCTTTGCGAACTCAGCCATGATAATCATGGAGTAGCCGTCAGCGAACGGCTCTGTGCTTTCTGCGTTGATGCAACTGTCGCCGAACCAGATTTCGCCTACGTGTCCGAAGCTCCAGATGTTGGCAACGGAGTCGTTGAGCTCTGTCCCGTCGGCTGCCCACATGGTGAGCTCGACATGCTGAGGGTAGGGCTGTATGTTGCGAGCGACAAACATATAGTTGAATCCGTCGGATTCGGAGTAGCCGCGAAGGAGGTCGGTGACGATGTAGGATGTGACATAAGTACGTTTGCCTGGTTCGCCGATACCCCAGCACAACTCGTAACCGTTCTCTTTCTGCACGATGCCACACTTGTTGGCTTTCTCGCTACGAGAGCGGTTGACGTTCCAAAGTCCGATGTAGTCGTACGTGCGACCTGTCTCATCCGTTACGCTGAGGTCGTTCACTACGCTCCCGTTGAGGTTTCCAATCACGATGTAGCACTCCGTCCCTTCCGATCCGACCGTCATCTCGCGTGTTTCGGTAATGTAGGCATCACCATTAGGTTGGAGTTCTACGTCGATATAGAGGTTGTGCAGCTCGTGTTGTGCAAACGTGGGTAGTGATAGCAGACAGGCTGCTATCCAAAAGAAGAGTCGTCTCATCGTTTACTGGTTGAATGCTTCGTTGAGGTTTGGATAACTCTTCTTCTGTTCTTCATCGACCTTGAGATACTCTCTCACATTGAAATGGAGCATCGAAGCCACGATGGATGAAGGCCACTGGCGCACCATGCGGTTCATCTTGGTGGTGGTATCATTGTAAATCATACGTGACATGCGCACGTTCTCCTCGTATTGCTTCACACCGTCCTGTACCTCGATGAAGAGGTTATCGGCCTTGAGCTCAGGATAGCTCTCACGGATGGCCATCAGCTGTCCCATGACCTGACGGAGTGCACTCTGCTGCTCGTTTACAGCCTCAGGCGTATTGACAGTCTCGCCGCGACGCTGCTGGATGACGTTGATAAGGGTTTCCGACTCGTGCTTGGCATATTTCGATGCAACCTGAGCCAATCCTAATAGGGCATCCCAACGTGAGTTGAGCTGAACTTCAATCTGACTGAGTGCGTTCTTGCACATCTCGTCGAGGTTGACGAGTGAACGCTGGGTGCTGATGAAATAGATAACGAGGATAATCACTAACACTACGACAACTGCGAAGAATGCAGTGCCCAAAATACCTGAACCTAAAGTAATATTCATAATGGTTATTGTTTAAAGTTTATAGTTTAAAGTCTAAAGTCTAGAGCCTAAAGTCTAAATACTGAGTTTCAGTTTCCCGCGAATATCGGTGCTTGAACTTCCGATGTAAAGGGTGAACGAACCTGGTTCGAGTTTCCATCCCTTAGATGCCTCGTCGTAGAACTTGAGGTCGTCGTCGTTGATGGTAAACGTTACTGTCTGGGTCTCACCTGGGCGGAGGTTGATTTTCTTGAAGTGTTTCAACTCCTTCACAGGGCGGAGCACGCTGGCCTGGTCGTCACCGACATAGAGCTGTACGACTTCCTTGCCTTCCACCTTTCCTGTATTGGTGACTGCTACTGTTACGGTACGTCCGTTGAGGGTAGGCTTGCCGTACTTGAAGGTGGTGTAGCTCAGTCCGTAACCGAATGGGAAGAGGGCAGGGATGCCTTTCGTGTCGTGCCAGCGATAGCCCACGAGGATGTCTTCCTTGTAGGTCTGGGTGCCGTTCACTCCTGGGTATGACTCTGCTCCGAACGACATGGCTCCGTTATCTTCAAGACGTACAGGGTAGGAGAATGGCAGTTTGCCGCTTGGGCATACCTTGCCTGTTATGATGTCGGCAACGATATCGCCTGCATCGCTACCCAGATACCATGCATGGAGGATGGCAGGCATCCGTTTCAGTTCGGGCAGTTCCATGGCATTTCCCGACATCATGACGAACACGATGCGTGGGTTGGCGTTGAGGAGAGCGGTGATGAGTTCGTTCTGTCCGAACGAGAGTCCCATAGAGCGGCGGTCGCTTCCTTCGCAGTCCTGACCCGACTCCTTGTTGAGTCCGCCTACGTAGATGATGAGATCGGCCTGCTTGGCTTTCTCGACAGCCTCCTGACGCAGTTGCTCGTTGGGATTACGTTCTACTGCATATCCTTGTGCGTAGCTGATCTTGTCGCCATAGCGATCCTGAAATGCCTTCAGCACCGATGTCTCGTGCTGTGGATTCAGCTCAGATGATTGACCTCCGTGTGAGAGCACACGGGTTGCATTATCGCCTACGATGAGTATCTTGTTGTATTGACTGGGGGCGATAGGGAGCAGCGGTGTTTTGCCCACCTTGTTGTTCTGGAGCAACACGACTCCCTCGCTACCTATCTGCTTCACGATTTCGGAATGAGCGGCATAGTCCATCTTGCCGAATCCCTGACGGTTCATCGCCGTACGGAAGATGAGGCGCAGTACACGGGTGGCTTTGTCGTTCACGAGTTCCATGGGGTAGGTGCCGTCGCGCAGCCCTTTGAGGAAGTCGTTGCCGAGATAGCTTTCGTCGAAACGGAAGTTACGTCCGAAGATGCCCTTGTCGGGACGGTTCGAAGTACCCATCTCGATGTCCAGTCCGTTGTAGGCAGCCTCTTTAGCGTTGTGGGTTCCGTCCCAGTCGGACATCACGACACCGTCGAATCCCCATTCGCCTTTCAGGATTGTCTGTAGGGTATATTCATTGTGACAGGCATGCTGACCGCGAACCTTATTATACGATCCCATCAAGGCCCATACACCAGCTTCCTGGACTGCAGCACGGAAGGCAGGGAGGTAGATTTCACGCAGGGCACGTTCGCTCACTTCTACGTTCACACCCATGCGGTTGGTCTCTTGGTTGTTCACACAGTAGTGCTTCACGCAGCTGGCGACACCATTCGACTGCACTCCTTTGATGTAAGGCACAACCAGAGTGGCTGCTAAGTAAGGGTCTTCGCCCATATATTCGAAGTTGCGGCCATTGAGTGGAGTGCGATAGATGTTCACACCTGGGCCGAGCATTACGTTCTTGTTTCGATAGCGGGCTTCTTCACCAACACCCTTGCCGTATTGGTATGCCAGCTCTTCGTTCCAAGTGGCAGCCAGACAGGTAAGGGTAGGGAACGCGGTACACGAGTCGATTTCCCAACCTGAATGTCCCCAATCAGCCCAGTTCATCTCGAAGCGTACTCCGTGAGGTCCGTCGGATGACCACAGTCCAGGGATGCCGAGACGCGGTACGCCATTTGAATAGAACTTACCCTGTGCGTGACAGAGTTTCACTTTCTCTTCGAGGGTCATGCGGCTCAGCGCATCCTTCACTCGGGCTTCGATGGGTTGTCTCTCGTCAAGATAGACAGGTCTTCCTTTCGATTGGGAGTTCTGTGCTTGTAGCGACATGCTTATCAGCATGATGCTCAAAGTCGTAAAAAATAATTTCATGTTTTGACTTGATATTAATTGTTTCTACTTTTTTATCCTTTTCCCTTTAGTGAGACAAATTTACGGCTTTTTCCCGTTATTTAACGTGTTGATGGTGAAAAACTTGCGGTTTTACACCTTATTTTATTTAAAGGAGCACAGTTTTTGCCTTTTTTTATCAGAAATCTTCACTTTGTTCTTAATTCTTGACTCTTAACTCTTAACTTTTTTGTACCTTTGCACCACTTATGAAGATCAGGCAAATTATTGATGCCCTTGAAGACTTTGCGCCTTTGGCCCTGCAAGACGGATTCGATAACGCTGGACTGCAGATTGGACTACCTCAGGACGTAGATGCTACAGGGGTATTATTGTGTTTAGACGTGACAGAGGCTGTGATAGATGAGGCCGTCAGTCGAGGGTGCAACATGGTGGTGAGCCACCATCCGTTGTTGTTCCATCCGTTGAAGTCCATCGCTGGTAAGGACTACATAGAACGCGTAGTCATCAAGGCAATCAAGCACGACATTACCCTTTATGCAGCTCATACAAATCTCGACAATGCCCCTGGTGGAGTGAACCACAAGATGGCAGAGAAATTGCAGTTGACTGCACTTCAATGGCTTGACCCTAAAGTGGGTATGGACGGTGGAAGTGGACTGATTGGTGAGTTGCCGGCAGCGATGACGTCTCAGGCTTTCATTCAATTGGTGAAAGAAACCTTCCATGTTGATAGTGTGCGCTATAACGAATGGAAGGGACAGCAAGTGCGAAGAGTGGCACTGTGTGGAGGTGCTGGTGCATTCCTCATACCGAAAGCCATTGAGCAGGGTGCCGATGCGTTCATTACAGGTGAGATTGGCTACCATCGTTTCTTTGGTCACGAAGAGGAAATGCTGATGATGGAAATCGGACATTTCGAAAGCGAGCAATATACGCTGGAACTCTTTCGGGAAATCATCAGCAAGGCAGTAGCCCAAATACCTGTCTATGACACTCAACTCAAAACGAATCCAATTAATTGTAAATAGTTAAACTGTAAATAGTATAAGACAATGAAAAGAAAACTTACACCCGCAGAATTATCAGTAGAGGATAAACTGAAACTCCTTTACCAGTTACAGTCCGTGCTTTCGGAAATTGACAGAATCCGCACCCTTCGTGGCGAGCTTCCGCTGGAAGTGGAAGACCTTGAAGACGAGGTGGAAGGACTCAACACTCGTATGGAGCGTACACGTAACGAGATCGCAGAACTGCGCTCAAGTGTGAATGCTCTCAAGGGCGATATTGAAATTGCCAACGGCAAGATCGCTACGTACAAGGAGCAGTTGGACAATGTGCGCAACAACCGTGAATACGATACGCTCAACAAGGAAATAGAATTCCAAACACTTGAAGTGGAACTCTGTAACAAGAAGATTCGTGAAGCAATCAATTCAGAGAAGCAGAAGGAAGACCTGTTGGTTACAAGCCAGAACCTGCTGGATGAACGTCTGCAGGACCTCGAAGTAAAGAAGAACGAGTTGGATGAGATTGTTGCTGAGACAAAGGCAGACGAGGAGAAGTTGCGTGAAAAAGCCAAGAACCTTGAGCTTTCCATCGAACCAAACCTGTTGCGCTCTTTCAAGCGAATTCGCAAGAGCTGTCGTAACGGATTGGGTATCGTGTATGTGCAGCGTGATTCTTGTGGTGGATGTTTTGCTCAGATACCTCCTCAGCGTCAACTTGATGTGCGTATTCACAAGAAAATCATCGTGTGTGAGTATTGCGGACGAATCTTGATCGATCCAGAGCTGGCAGGTGTGAAAATCGAAAAACCTACAGAAGAGCCAAAGAAGCGTGCGCGTCGCAGCAGACGTGCTGAGGCAAAGGTTGAAGAACAGCCAGTTGAGCCAGTGGATCTGATTGATGAAATAGAAACGGATATTGAGGAATAATTAACAATGAATAACAATGTTGTACCAGTCTTGCTACTTACGGGTTATCTCGGCAGTGGCAAGACTACGTTGCTTAATAGAATCTTGTCAAATCGTCGCGGCATTAAGTTTGCCGTGATTGTCAACGATATCGGTGAAGTGAATATCGACGCTACACTGATAGAGAAAGGTGGAGTCGTGGGGCAGAAGGATGATAACTTGGTGGCGTTGCAAAACGGATGTATCTGCTGTACACTTAAGATGGATCTTGTAGAGCAGTTACATGACCTCGTCAAGATGCGTAGTTTTGATTACATTGTCATTGAGGCAAGTGGTATTTGCGAACCCGCGCCAATTGCCCAGACCATCTGCTCAATCCCTTATATGGAGGAGAAGTATCGTAAGGATGGCTATCCTGTGCTTGACTGTATTGTCACAGTGGTGGATGCCCTACGTATGCGAGACGAATTCGGTAGTGGAAACGACCTCATGCGTGAACATATCGACGAGGAAGACATCGAAAACTTAGTCATACAGCAGATAGAATTCTGTAATATTGTATTGCTGAACAAGGCGGCGGAGGTTGAACCGTATGAACTTGAACGTATTCGCCAAATTGTACGTGCTCTTCAGCCAAAGGCAGAAATCATCGACTGTAACTATGGTGACGTAGAATTAGACAAGCTGCTCAACACCAACATGTTTAATTTCAATAAAGTGGCATCCTCTGCAGCGTGGATTGAGGAAATCGAAGGACACCATGACGATGACCACGATGAGGAAGATGATGAAGATGATGATGATGACCACGACCATGAACATGAAGACGACGAAGAGGAGGAAGGTCACGAACATCATCATGATTCCCATCACTCACATGACCATCACCACCATCATCACCATGATGATGAAGGAGAGGCCGAGGAATATGGAATAGGTACTTTTGTGTACTATCGTCGCCAACCGTTTGATTTGATGCTCTTCGATGAGTTCGTGGCGCAGCACTGGCCTAAAAACGTAATCCGTGCAAAGGGTATCTGCTATTTCTGCGATGAACCGGAAATGTGCTACATCTTTGAGCAGGCAGGTCGCCAGATGACTGTGTCAAAAGCAGGACAGTGGTATGCTACGATGCCAGAGGATGAGCTACAGCGGTTGATGGAGGCTGAGCCGGGAGTTAGGAAAGACTGGGATGAAACTTACGGTGACCGCATGCAGAAAATCGTGTTCATCGGTCAGCATCTCGACAAGGAGGCAATCACCAGAGAACTCGATCGTTGTATCCGGCTGATTAAATTATAAAACTGAATCGTGTAATTCTACGTCAAAAAGTCTCAATGAGATCGGAATACATGGGTATTTCGTTGAGAAACACGTAGGATTGATTGTCATAGTTCATTTGGCAGCAATAATGCTCTATTCCATTGCTGACGATGAGGTAATCGACATGCATGACAAGGTTATATCGGCAAATCTGACTGAATACACGCTGAGTGATTTTAACGTCAGGCCGTTTGTACTCTATAATCATTCTTGGCATCAGATTCTTTGTGTACAGCACCGTATCGCAACGGCGGGACATGCCGTTGAGCGTGATACTCACTTCATTAGCCATAAGGGTAGGGCTGTAACCTTTGTCATGGATGAGAAATGATGTGAAATGTTGACGAACCCACTCCTCTGGTGTAAGTGCGACATAGCGGCAACGCAGATGATCCCAAATCTTCTGCTTGCCGTTTTCTATTCTTATTCTTGCCTTAATGGGGGGCAGGTTAAGTGGAGTCATAGCGTTATACATACGATTGGATTGCAAAGATACGTAAAAGTTAGGAAAAAATCGATTAAGTGAGCACAAAAAAGCTTGTTTTTATTGTCGAACGTGAGATTTTTATGCAATTAGAAGTTAGGAGTTGGGAGTTTTTTTGATTTTTCACTTTTCACTCTTAGTTTTTTATCCGTTCTTATTTCTATTTCGTGAAAAATGATTACCTTTGCACAAACAATCGAAAAGAATCATGGCAAAGAGCACAACCTCTGGAATTTCTTATAGTGATATCGTTAGTGCAATACAAAAACGTCAGTATTCGCCTGTCTATCTGCTGATGGGTGATGAGTCATTTTATATCGACAAAATATCCGATTATATCGCTTCGACTGTCCTAACCGAGGAAGAACGGGGCTTCGACCAGGTGGTCATATATTGTACCCGAGAAACGGATGTCATGAATATTATTTCAACTGCGAAACGATATCCAATGATGTCGAAATACTTGGTCTTAATTGTTAAAGAGGCACAGAATTTGTTAATGCTTGACGAATTAACAAATTATATCGTCAATCCGTTAATGTCTACTATTTTGGTAATATGTTACAAAAACGGAATGGTCGATAAACGCAAGAAAATCGTGTCTGCTGTGCAGAAAACAGGTGTTCTTTTCGAAAGTCAGAAGCTGAAGGATTCTATGCTTCCAGGGTTCATCACGGAATACTTGAAGACGAAGCAGCTCTCTATTGATAACAAAGCCCGGATGATGATGGCCGATAACATAGGGACAGATCTAAACCGTATGGCAAGCGAACTCGACAAGTTGGTGGTTGCTATGCCAAAAGGGGAGGAGTGCATTACGGCAGAACTAGTGGAAGAGAACATTGGCATTAGTAAGGAATTCAACAACTGGGAACTGAAAAGTGCTGTTGTGCAAAAGGACGTTTTTAAGGCAAATCAAATCTTGAACTATTTTAATTCTAATCCCAAAGCCAATCCAGTAATCCCAACGGTTGCTATACTTTTTAACCTTTTCGCTTCAATCATGCAAGCTTATTATGCGCCTGAAAAAAACGAATACGGATTGATGCAACATTTGGGTATTTCGAGTTGGCAGGCTAAAGAATTGATGAGTGCCATGCGAAATTATTCGGCTCGAAAGACGATGGATATTATTGCCAAATTAAGAGAAACTGATGCAAAACTTAAGGGAATTGAAAAGGGGAGTGCATCGGATGGCGAAGTCATGCAAGAATTGATTTTCTTTATTCTTCACTGATTCTTTTTTCAAAAACCCTGGTAAAAGCATGTAATTCTTGTACATGAAAACAGGGCTAAAAAATGTAAATTCGGGAAAAAAACGATAGTAAAGGGCATTTGGATAGAATAAAACACGTCCAATTGCCCTTCTTTTTGTGGGTAATACGGCGCTTTTCGATTTTTTAGGCGTAAAACACTGTACAAGATTTTTGCGAGAATATCGCCTTTTTGGGTATCTGTGGGATTGTTTTCTGCCGCCTTTGGATGATTGTGCTTGTTGATTTTCTGACCAATATGCGAATCAGGAATAAATCCCGAGAGAATAGCCAAAATTCATTATTTTGTATAAAAAGCTAAAATTCCAGATTGATATTTTACTTTCTATTCTGCCTTGATGTTTGTAAAATGTCAAACGATTTGTATACGATTGCTTTAATAATGGATAGTATTTCAGATTGTTTATTTGAAGAATCACAAAATAAAAATACTGATTGACATTTGTAGAGTAGTTGTTATGCAGGTAGAAATTGTTGGTTATATTTTATTGAAAATCAATATGTTATATATTGGAATGTGAAGTGTAAAGTTAGTAGATATACTTTTTTGTGTATAATCTCCATAATAAATGTAAATACCATAGGTGTGATGTGTTTTAAACGTTTGTTTTCCAGTAGATTGCCTATGAACTTTTAGATTGTAAAATAAATCTTGTTTGTGGGTTCTGTTTTAAATATCTATTTTTCCGCACGATGTCCTCAATTTATGCTATATACTAATTGAAAATACAAAAAATACAGTCAATTTATAATTTTATTTTAAAAAAATTTGGTGGATTCATTTTTTTTATCTACTTTTGTAAACGATTTCAAAAGTGAGAAATAATCCACTTTTTGTATATCGACCATATTTACAGTAAGAAAAGATAAAGTAAGAAGTGAGAAATGGATGATAAAGATAGAATAGAGTTTCTTATTCGTGATAAGGGATTGAGCAATGTTGAGTTTTCGGCGATTACCGGAATCGCTCCTGCAACGATTTCGCATATTACCAGTGGACGAAGCAAACCTACCCTTCCCATATTGAAAGGAATACTTAATGGTTTTCCTGACTTAAATCCAGAATGGGTTTTCCTTGGAAATGGTCCAATGTATAAAATAAATAAGGAGGATCATCAAGATGGAGAGAGCTCCGTAAATTCAGATGACACGCCTGATCTTTTTTCTTCCCTTCCACAAAACGAGAAACCTCATGTTGGAATGAGTCAAAACGGGAAGACCAGTCCGGTTAGTTCAAAGATGGTGAACAGTTCCGATTTGAAGGATGTGATTAGAGATTCGATGGTTGCAGCAATGGGGCAACGCAAACGACAGATTGTTGAAGTAAGAATCTTCTTTGATGATGGAACTTATGAGGCGTTCAGTACTCCGAAGGCGAAAGTCTAAACCAAGAAGAAATTAAGATGTGAGCTGATTGATGTCCAAGAAGGAATTAAGATGTGTGCTGATTGATAATCCAAGAAGGAATTAAAATGTGAATTGATTGAATGAAATACCAAAAAGTAACTAAGATGTGCGCGTGATGCGTACGAGCATTATTAACTCAATTTAAACAATTTTTAACAAAAGTGGTGATATGTTAATGATTAACAATTCATTTGCTTTATACCTGACAAAATCGTAAATAGGGTTTTGTCAGGTTTTTTCTTCTCATTTTTGTTACTTGCGAAAAAATATGTGAATATTTTTGGCAGAGTCAATAATTGTTTGTATCTTTGCGCTGCCAATAAAGATGCATAAACATAACTAATATCATTAATACTTACAAAAATTATGAAAAAAATCATTTTATCATGTTTGGCGATGCTGGTAGTACTACTTGCCAGCTGGGCAACAACTGCTTTAGTAATGCAGCACGACGAGGCAACCGACCTCACGAGTAGAATTACGAATCCAAATCTGGATGACGGGTTGAACGGATGGACTCAGGTGACGGCAAGCGGACAGAGTCTTGGTGTGAAAGCAGCCAGTACAGGCAATCCTGTTTATACGTGTTATAAAGGTGTATTTGAGTTCTATCAGATTCTCGAAGACTTACCAGCAGGTTCTTACACGTTGAAGGTGCAAGCGTTCTCGCGGCCTACAAGCAATGCAAGTTCTGTCGAGATGGTTGCTGCAGGTGAAGAGCAGGAAAACTACTGTGTCATCTATGCAAATGATGTTGAGGTACATGCTGTTGCGCTTACTAGTGAATGGCTCGCAGAGAGTGGGTCGGGGTCATGGTCGAGTCATACGCTGAACGGCCAGACCATATACCTTCCAAATGCATCGGATGCATTTGCTGATGCATTCAAACGTGGCATGTACGATAACCAACTCGATGTTGTCGTTGGTGAAGAAGGTAAGCTGAAGATTGGTATAAAGAATACAGAGGCAACTAGTTCTAAGGGTGACACCTATACGGGATTCGATAATTTCCGCTTATACTATAATGGCCCTATTTTTGACATTACGGACGAGATGGTTACTGCATTGTTAAGTTCCATCCCGACTGGTGCAATGAACGCAACTGTGGAGGAAAACATGAATGCGGCAGTGGCTGCACTTAAGGCAAACAAATCAAAGGACAATTACACGGCTGCTGTAAATGCCATCGCTGATGCAACCGCAAGTGTAACTGCTTATGCAAACGTAAAAGCTGCGTTCGACAAGGCTGAAGCTACGACCCTCTCGGCGGAGTCGAAAGCAACATATACTGCAGCAGTGAAAGATATTAAGGCTGCATACGATGCAAAGACGATTGAGGGCGATGGAGCGACAGAGGTGGCAGCAATTGAAGCTGCTCTCGATGCTGCTGTAAAGGCGGATATCGCAAATAGTAAGGATAAGACTGGCCTTATCGCAAATGCTAACTTCGAGGAAGGTAAGACCGGATGGAGTGGTAACTTCGGAAATGGTGACAAGAAGGGTGAATCGACGAACTATGTGATTACTTGCTATGGAGGTGGATTCGATGTTTATCAGACCATCGAAGGACTGACTCCTGGCATCTATCAGTTGCAGGTACAGGCATTCACCCGTCCAACTGCAAATGCAGACACTTGGACTGCGGTTCAAAATGGTTCTGATCTCACCAACGAGACCTACATCTATGGTAACGACTCAGAGAAGAAGGTGAAGTTCATCGTTGACGAATACCTGACAACGAAACCATCGGCAGGTACATGGAGCGAATTCAGCATTCCAGAGGGTACAGCCTATGTTCCTAATAATTCGAACGCATTCTCAATTGCATTCACAGCTGGACTCTATGAAAACGAAATGTATTGTCTTGTAGGCGAAGATGGTAAGCTGAAACTTGGTATCAAGAACCTTGATACAGATAACGGTACCTCATACGCAGGATTCGATAACTTCCGACTGACATACATCGGCAGTTGTGATTTTACAGACAAGATAGTAGATGCAAACCTTGATGACGGACTCAACGGATGGACCGTAGATAAGTCTGAAGGTGGTAGTGTCGGAGTGAAAGCGGCTGATACCGGCAATCCTGTTTACACCTGCTATAATGGTGTGTTCGATATCCACCAGACCCTCACGGGACTTATACCAGGTACCTACAAGTTGCAGGTTCAGGCATTCTTCCGCCCATGTGTGAACGACGAAATCGATGCCTTGTTGCAATCGGGTAAGGAACTGGAGAACTTCTGCTTCATCTATGCAAACGATGAGGAAGTGCAGCCTGTACAGCTTTCAAGCCAGTGGCTCACATCAGCTGGTTCGGGTACATGGCGTAGTCACACGATTGGCGGAAAGACTGTCTATCTGCCTGATAACTCAAGTGCTTTTGCTGATGCGTTCAAGCGCGGCATGTACGACAATGAGTTGGAGGTATCAGTCGGTGCTGAGGGTACACTCACCATCGGAATCCGCAACGAGACCGCAACAGGTAGTCAGGGTATCACCTACGCTGGTTTTGATAACTTCCGACTGACATACGTTAGTACTGTGGTCAAAGAGAAAACATCTGATGATGACGCTCCTGAGACGCTTGAGGATCTTATCGCCCGTGTAGAGACCTATAATAAGATTGCATCACAGGCAAAAGATCATGCTGCGTTTGATGCTGTGTATGCCAGCGCTACAGAGGTGCTGAAGAAAGAGGGTGCAACAGATGAAGAGATTGCAACTGCTGTTGCAAATGTAGTAGAGGCCTTCGGAACTTTGCTGAAGACTGGGGAAACAGAGACAGGTCAGTTCAACATCACGACTTTGATTAAGAATCCGACATTCGACAAGAATGCTGATGGTTGGAAGATGGAACGCAAGTCGTTGAAGTGGAACAGCATCGGTGTGCTTCAGGGAACGAACGTGACAGGAGGCGAGAAGATGTATCAGGTGCTCAAGGGGTTACCTGCAGGAAAATATACCTTGAAGGTTCAGGGATTCTATCAGGCTCAGGCATGGAAGCAGGCATTGTATGACCGTGAACACGGGAAGGAAGTCGGTAAACTCTCGCTCCTGTTCAACGAAACGGCCCAACCGATAAAGAGTATTTTCGACGATGCGCGCAACACGCTTGCCACAGCTTGTGTATCACGAAAAGAAGATGTGGGTGCGATGGTCGATGGACGCGGATTCCCTCTCATGATGGATAAGGTGAGCGATGCGCTCACGCCTGGCGGTTACTGGACATACGTTGAGAGCGAAGTGACTGAGGATGGTGACGTGACAATCGGGGTCGGTCTTGAAGAGACTGATTTGCCAGACAACTGGATTATCCTTGATAACTTCCGACTCTATTACGGAGAGCGTAAACCTATTGCAGTGAAGAGCGGTGTGACGGTTGCGGACGATACGCCTGCAGAGGTGATGATTGTACCGAGTTCACCATTCGAGGCGGGGGTGCTGATTCCGTTCGCTTCACCATGCGACATCGATGGAAGCCGGTTCAAGGCTGTGTATGAAATCGGTTCGCTCGACGATGACGTGAAAGCCCGCAAGGCTGTGGTGTTCCCTGTCGAGAACGTGCGTGCGGGAGTTCCGTGCTATGTGGAATTTGCAGAGACGACCGACACGCTGTTTGTGGGCCAGACGGTTCTGAAAGCGGAGAAGCCTGATACGTATCAGTTGAACTGGGATGGTGGAGTGGTCTATCCTTACTATGCATCTGTATTCAACTGGCGTATGACGACGCTCAAGAAACAGACCCGTGCAGGTTCGTATTTTACTACGGTTGAGATACAGAAGCTCGATGACCTGAAGATTACGGGTAATATCGAGAATTATCAGGTTCGTATGTTCATGAACGAGAAGTACACTCAGTCTTCTTCATCGGTTGTTGCAACATACAATGCCATCGTACCGGCACGTCGCGACCTGCCACATGCAATCGGTATTCCTGTGCCTGCAAGTAAGGCTGATGGCGCAGTAGTGAAGTATGGTCTCAGTTCAGACTTTTCTGATGCAAAGGTCATTGATGTGATAAATGCAGCAACAGTATGCTACATCCCGAACCTCATCCCTGGTAATACTTACTATTTCGCGGTAGAGTCGAATGGTCAGAAAGTAGTGAAGGGCGAACTCAACGTAGAGGGACCGGTACGTATGCTTTATGCACCAAGTGTCTATAACCTTCGTGATCTTGGCGGATGGACCGTTCAGGATGGACGAACTGTTCGTTATGGACTGATCTATCGTGGTGGCGAGGTGAACGGCTATCACGCACCAGTATTCGATGACCTCAAGAGCTTGATGGACTTAGGCATCGGAGCGGAGATTGACCTCCGTTGGCGTGATGACTATGATCAAGACCGTGAGACAAACAAGTCGGGTTATGGATTCGTAAAGGGAGACACGTACTATTTTGCAGGAGCGAATGACTATACCGCAGAGAACCTCAGTGAAGCGGCAACGCTCAAGCGTTTCAATGAGGAGTTCCATTTCTTAATGAAACATATCCGTCAAGGTCGTGCTGTGCACTTCCATTGTGTCTTCGGAGCCGACCGTACCGGTCTGTTGGCAGTACTGCTTGAAGGTTTGTTGGGCATGGATCTCAATTCGCTTTATCATGACTATGAGTTCACTTCTTTTGCTGCTCCTGCTGGCAATCGTAACAAGAGTGCCATTCAGGAACGTATCGCAGTAGTCCAGAAAGAGAGTGGAGCCACCCTTCGCGATAAGTTCGAGAGTTTCTGGATTAACAAGATTGGTATCACTGCCGATGAAGTCAAAGAGTTCCGCGACATCATGCTCGTCGAACCTGCAACAGGCATCGATGAAGTGGAGTTGCAGGAACGCGATGCAGCACAGCAGACCATCAAAGCCGTGTATAACGCAAACGGTGTACAAGTGCCGAAAAATGTGCTCGACGGTGGTAAAGGTTTCTATATCATCCGCTACAACAACGGTAGCACTAAGAAAGTATTTGTTGAATAAATACACATATCATGAACAACGGATGTAAACGAACACTGATCCGTTTCAACCTGTTGGCATTGCTGGCACTGGCGGCATTGCTGACAGGTTGTAACACAGCTACAGATATTGAACAGCAGGTAAACGACCTCTACGACAAAATGTCGCAAGAAGAGCGCATCGCACAGTTGAAGAGCATGTACATGGACGACCTCTTCGATGTGCAGGGGCGTCTTGATACTGCCAAGTGCCGTGAGCTGATACCTTACGGCATCGGACACTTCTGTCAGTTCTGCTTGCAGCAACCTCGTGACCCTAATGAACTGCGCGACCGAGCTGCCGCCATACAGGATTGGCTGATGAATAACACACCTAATGGCATTCCTGCACTCCTTCATGAGGAGGTACTTTCGGGTGTCAATACGTTAGGGGCGACAATCTATCCGCAGCAAATCGGACAGGCATGCTCGTTTAATCCAGAGTTGGCAGAACTGAAGACACGTCAGACGAGTACCGACCTCCGCAAGATGGGAGGTGTGTTAGCCCTCTCACCGATGGTCGATGTGTGTCGTGTTCCTTCGTTCAACCGTTTGGAAGAGTCATACGGTGAAGACGGATACCTATCGGCAGTGATGGGTGTAGCTTTCGTAAAGGGTTTGCAACAAGGTGACTTGAAGGAGGGTGTGGGTGCCTGTTCGAAGCACTATCTCGGCTATGGAGGTGGAGGTGATGCCGACGAGAAAGAACTCATGGAAGAGATACTCTTTCCTCACGAAGCGATGATTCGTGTAGCTGGCAGCAAGGCATTGATGCCAGGCTATCATGCCGTGCATGGCACGAATTGTGTTGCCAACAGTGAGATTCTGCAAGATATCCTACGCGATTATGTCGGATTCGACGGAATGGTGGTAAGCGACTACACAGCTATCGACCAGATACCAGGTTTAGAGACAACTGCACAAAAGGCAGCAGCCGCCATCAACGCTGGCAATGATGTCGATTTTCCACATGGTGCGAATTATCAGTATTTGCAGGAGGCCATCGATCAAGGTTTGGTAAAGCCCGATGTGTTGGAGCGGGCGGTGAAGAACGTGCTTAGGTTCAAGTTCCGTGCTGGTCTCTTTGACAAGAATCCATACCTTTATTCTACAGAGCAGATTGTGCTCGACACGCCCGAGGAACGCCAGACGGCCTATGATATCGCCACTCAGTCTATAGTGTTGTTGGAGAACAACGGCGTGCTACCACTCTCAACTTTCAACTCTCAACTTTCAACTCTCAATGTCCTCCTCACCGGTCCTAACGCAAATTCCATTTGGGCCATGTGTGGTGACTATTCCTATCCTGCTATGTCTTATTTCTGGAAGAGGGTGGAAGATGTTGCCGACAGTGACAATCCACATATCGTGAAACTGTTGGAGGGTATGACTTCGCGTAAGCTGGAAGATGTGAACATCCTGTATTCTCGAGGATGCGATTGGACCGACACGATTGAAACCGATTTTAAGAAAGGTGGGGACATCAGGGCCTGGGAATACGAAATCCTGCATCGTAAGGTGGAATCAGGCGAGAAAGCAGATAAACAAGAAGCACTCACGATGGCTAAGCAGTGCGATGTCATCGTTGCTGCTGTGGGTGAGAACGTGATGCTATGTGGCGAAAACCGCGACCGACAGGGACTTCGTCTGCCTGGCAGTCAGGAACAGTTTGTTGAGGAATTGATTGCGACAGGCAAACCGGTTGTTCTCGTGGTGTTTGGCGGAAGGGCACAGATTATTTCGGGTCTTGCCGAACGATGTGCAGCCGTCATCCAGGCTTGGTATCCAGGTGAGGAGGGAGGCAACGCTGTGGCTGATATCCTTTATGGTAAGGTGTCTCCATCAGCGAAACTATCTGTTAGCTATCCCAATACCGAAGTTTATGAACCTTTGTGCTACAACAATCCATCTCCACTTGCAGTGCATCCGTCACTCAAGGCAGCAGGTCCAATCCTTGCCACTCCTAACACCCAATGGCCTTTTGGTTATGGTTTGAGTTACACGACGTTCTATTACAGCAACCTGCAGATTGCCAAAGAAGCTTCAACGTCTGACGAAAGCATCAACCTCTCGTTTGAGGTGGAGAATACAGGCAAGGTTGCTGCGGATGAAATAGCACAGATCTACATCTCATCTACGAAAGACGATCAACCAATTCGTCACATCCAGTTACAAGGCTTTGCCCGTGTTCCATTGCAGCCAGGTGAAAGCAAGACCGTCCGCGTGAAACTCTATGTTGAGCAGTTCGGTTACTACAGCAACACGGGGCAACGGAAGTGGAACATCAGTCCTGGTACATATACCGTGAAGGTCGGTGCTTCATCGGCCGATATCAAACTGTCGGAGAATGTGACGCTCAAGGGTAATCCTGTCAGCAAACCTTTGCGCGAGTTCTATTTCTCTGAGAGCACCGTTGAATAGCATGTAATCCGCAGAAAAGGAATAAAAATAGCGAAATCTGACATCAAAGATGAAATAATCTGCGATTCATCATTCTTAATTCATCATAAATTACTAATTTTGCAAGCAAAATCATGAAAAGAAAATGAAAAAGATGATGTATCTGCTGCTTCCAGCCTTCATGATGTTGATGTCGTGTGGCGGACAGCGAACTGAAAAACCTGTTGACGGGAATTCTCGTTATGAATTTGCTGACAGTAGTGTGTACGATGGTGATTGGAAAAACGGTGAACGTTGTGGTAAGGGTAAGATGACGTGGAACAACGGTTGTTCTTACGAAGGTGAGTGGAAGAAGGATAAGCCTAACGGTCAAGGTAAATATACTTGGGCGAATGGCAACACTTTTGAGGGTGAGTTTGTTGACAGTGTGCCTTGCGGTGAGGGTATCTATACTTGGGCAGACGGGTCGTACTATGAGGGTGAATACCGAAAAGGTCATCCTAACGGACAAGGTAAGTATCTGGCCAAGGACGGTTCGATGAAAGAAGGTACGTTCCGCAACGGATGGCTCGAAGGCGAAGGAGTGGCTATCAATGAGTTTGCAGAGAAATATACCGGTACGTTCAAGAAAGGACTCCCTCATGGTTCTGGAACGATGGAATTCCCTAATGGGGACAAGTATATTGGCTCTTGGGAAAACGGCAAGAGAGAAGGACACGGAACCTATCTCTATTCAAGTGGCAGCCGCTACAACGGAAACTTCCATCACGGTCAGGCAGAAGGGTATGGAACCTATACATGGGAAAACGGCAATAAATACGAGGGCAACTGGAAGCACGACATGCGCAACGGTCATGGCAAATTGACTACTGTTGACGGTGAAGTGTACGAGGGCGAATGGTATAACGACAATTTCGTAGAATAAGCATTGCAATAATTAAATAAGGACAAGGTTATGATTTTCTATCCCAATGCAAAAATCAATATCGGGTTGAACGTGGTAGCAAAACGTCCGGACGGCTATCATGACTTGGAGACGGTATTCTATCCAATCAACCTACAGGATGCGATTGAAATGAATGTGATTGAGGACGACATCCCGATGTGTGGCTATCGTCTGAAGGTAACGGGTAATACACTTGGTGGCACTCCAGAGGATAATCTGGTCATCAAGGCTTACAAGTTGTTGAAGTCCGATTATGATATTCCTGACCTGAGTTTCAATGTGTTCAAGCACATCCCTACAGGTGCTGGATTGGGAGGAGGATCGGCCGATGCTGCTTTCACCATCAAAGCCATCAACGATAAGTTCCGTTTGGGGCTGACCGATGCTGATATGGAGAAGTATGCCTCTATCCTTGGTGCCGACTGTCCGTTCTTCATCAAGAACCGTCCCGTGATGGCAACAGGTATCGGCAATGTGTTCCATCCTATCCAGTTGTCGTTGAAGGGGATGCACTTGCTGCTCATCAAGCCCGATGTGTATGTATCGACAGCTGATGCCTATCGCAATGTGACTCCGAAACGACCTCAGCAATCGCTGCCAGAACTGCTCGCACGTCCGATTGAAACATGGAAAGATACCGTGAAAAACGACTTCGAGGACAGCGTCTTTTGCAAGTATCCTGAGATTGCTGCCATCAAGGATAAGTTGTACGACATGGGTGCCGTCTATGCAGCGATGTCAGGAAGTGGCAGCAGTGTGTTTGGATTCTTCAAAGAACCGGTAGCTTACGTCGATGAGACTTTTGCAGGCTATTTCTGCCGACAGAGAGAACTGGAATGAGCGCAAAGGAACTGATAGATGCCCTCCGGAAGGAGTTGCATCAACATAACTATAACTATTATGTGTTGAACCAGCCGACCATCAGCGACTATGAGTTCGACCAGAAGATGCATGAATTGGAGAATTTGGAACGTGAACATCCTGAATATGCCGATCCGAATTCTCCGACTCAGCGTGTAGGTAGTGACTTGAACCAGTCGTTCAAGCAGGTGCCGCACAAATACCCCATGCTTTCGTTGGCCAACACCTACAACGAAGGTGAGGTGCGTGATTTCTACGAGAGGGTTCGCAGTGGTTTGGAAGGCGAGGACTTCGACATCGTGGCCGAGATGAAATACGACGGTCTCAGCATCTCGCTGACTTATGTAGACGGCAAATTGACGCAAGCTGTGACACGTGGCGATGGTGTCGTGGGCGATGATGTGACAGCCAACGTGCGCACCATCCGCAGCATCCCATTACAACTGAAAGACGGCTCTGGCTATCCACATGAGTTTGAGATTCGAGGTGAAATACTGATGCCTTGGACTTCGTTCGAAGCCCTGAATGCAGAACGCGAAGCGAAGGAAGAACCGCTCTTTGCCAATCCGCGTAATGCAGCAAGTGGTACGTTGAAGTCGCAGAAGTCTGAACTGGTGGCGGCTCGTAAGTTGGATGCTTACCTTTATTATCTGATTGTACCGGAAGGGGCAACGACACAAGTGACTTCGGGTGGTATGGCCGACTTGTTCGGAGCGCCTGAAGAGCAATCCTTCACCAACGACTATCACTACGAGGGACTGATGCAGGCGAAACAATGGGGGTTCAAGATATCAGAAGGGATGAAGAAGTGTAAGACGATTGATGAGATCATGGACTTCATTAGCTATTGGGATACAGCGCGTAAGAACCTGCCTGTCGCAACCGACGGTATTGTCTTGAAAGTAAACTCACTCCGCCAGCAGCGTCATCTGGGCTCTACGGCCAAGTCACCACGATGGGCCATCGCCTATAAATTCAAGGCCGAACGCGAGTGTACGCGTCTGAACGAGGTGACCTATCAGGTCGGACGTACAGGTGCCATCACCCCTGTAGCTAACATGGACCCTGTGCAGTTGGCTGGTACCATGGTGAAACGTGCATCGTTACACAATGCTGATATCATCAATGAGCTCGACCTTTATATTGGCGACATGGTGTATGTGGAGAAGGGTGGCGAGATTATCCCGAAAGTAGTAGGTGTGGATAAGTCGCAACGCAAGCAGGGAATGCAGAAAGTGGAGTTCATCACTCACTGTCCTGAGTGTGGTGCACCATTGGTACGGTTCGAGGGCGAAGCAGCCCACTACTGCCCGAACGACAGCGGATGTCCGCCACAGATTAAAGGATGTATTGAGCATTACATCAGCCGTAAGGCAATGAATATAGACAGTCTGGGACCAGAGACGGTCGACGATTTCTATCAGCGAGGATTGATCCACGATGTGGCCGACCTCTATCAGCTGACCATCGCACAGGTGGCAGGCTATAATAAGAACCGCGAGAAATCATCTACGAATATCGTTAATGCCATCCGTAACTCAGTCAACGTGCCGTTCGAACGAGTGGTCTTTGCCATCGGTATCCGTTTCGTGGGCGAGACAACTGCCAAGTTGCTGGCTCGTAAGTTCAAATCGATGGATGCCCTCCGTCAGGCTACGTTGGAGCAGTTGCTCGATGTCGATGGAGTGGGGCAGGTGATAGCCGAGAGTGTGATGCGATACTTTGCGGATGCGAAGAATCTCGACATCATCGACCGGTTGGCTGCAGCAGGCATACAGATGCAACTGTCCGAAGAGGAACTGGCTGACCATACCGATAAGCTGGCCGGACAAAGCATCGTCATCAGTGGAGTGTTCGAACACTACTCACGCGACGAGTATAAAGCGATGATTGAAAAGAACGGTGGAAAGAACGTTGGCAGCATCTCCGCCAAGACCTCCTTTGTGCTTGCTGGTGACAATATGGGCCCCGCAAAATTGGAGAAAGCACAGAAACTTGGTGTGAAAATCGTGAAGGAAGACGAATTTTTACAGATGCTGGCATAATATGTCATAGTTTTTTCGTACCTTTGCGCCCGAAAACTAAAATGGCTGCAAAGTTTGCATTTGGCAGTCATCACAACAACAACATCATGGCACATAATAAATTCAGAGGCTTAGGAATTGCACTGGTCACACCATTCACGAAGGCTGGTGCGGTTGACTATGACTCTTTGCGACGAATACTTGACTATCAGTTGGGAAACGGTATCGATTTCCTATGCATACTCGCTACGACTGGCGAGACCCCTTGTTTGACGACGGAAGAAAAACACAAGATCAAAGAGATTGTCATTGAGAAGGTTCAGGGCACAATTCCTATCCTGATGGGATGCGGTGGAAACAATACCTCCGAAATCGTTCGTACCCTCCAGACCGAAGACTTCACCGGTATCGACGGCATCCTCAGTGTTTGTCCATATTACAACAAACCATCGCAGGAGGGACTCTATCAGCATTTCAAAGCGATTGCGAACGCCACAACCTTGCCGGTTGTACTTTATAATGTTCCAGGACGTGTAGGTGTGAACATGACTGCTGAGACCACCTTGCGTCTGGCTAATGACTGCCCGAATATCGTGGCCATCAAAGAGGCCAGCGGCAACTTCACGCAGATTGATGACATCATCAAGAATAAACCTGCACACTTCGAAGTTATCTCAGGCGACGACGGCATCACGTTCCCCCTCATCACATTGGGAGCTGTCGGGGTTATCAGTGTCATTGGTAATGCCCTTCCGAATGAGTTCGGACGTATGGTACGTCTGGCACTCAGTGGAAACTATTCCGATGCATTGATTATCCATCATAAGTTCACCGAATTGTTCAAACTGCTGTTTGTTGACGGTAATCCGGCAGGCGTAAAAGCCATGATGAACAGCATGGGATTGCTTGAGAACGAGCTCCGGCTTCCGCTGGTTCCAGCACGTCTCACCACGTTCGGCGAAATCAGTGCCATCGTCAAGGAACTGAACATCAAATACTAAAACATAAAAAACGGAGTCAACTGACCCCGTTTTTTTATTACTCTCTCACCTCTCACCTCTAACGTCTAAAGTCTATTTTTCTTAACTCTTAACTCTTAACTCTTAACCCTTATCATCTCACCACTTGTGTGAATTCAGGTTTAGCTCCTGCTTCTTTGCCTACGACAACGTAGATGATGGATTCACCGCCACCACCGCCGCCGAAGCCACCGCTTTTCACGATGAACTTATATTCTGTTCCGTCCGATGTCTTGCGGCTTCCTACAGTCGATGGAGTGCCGAGAGGGAATTGATAGCTTGAGCATGCGTCGTTGAAAATCGTTTTCTCAGCATCTGTCACAGGCTTTTGAGCAGAGAAGTCTGGCAGTTTCTCTACCGTACCCTTTTTATAGCCATTCGCTTTCAGGAAGCGGTCGAGTTCCTTCGCAGCAGCAGTTACACGGGCCGTGCGTACACCATATCCTTCTTTGACAGTTGCCTTTGGCAGTGCCTTCTTCAATGCATCAGCCGATGTGTTCAGGCCTCCGCTACCGAAGGTACAGAAAGGCACGATGGTCTTGCCTGCAAAGTCGTTGTTCTTCACCAATGTTTGGATAGGGTTGGCATAGGTACCGAACCAGATAGGGTAGCCGAGGAAGATGACGTCGTAGTTGGCCAACTTCGATTTCAAAGGCTTCAGCTCTGGCCATTCGTTGCTCTGCATCTCACGCTGTCCGCGTTGCATCGTTTCGTTGAAATTGCCAGAGTACGGCTTCACACATTCGATGACCTCGATGTCTGCACTAAGTTGTTTCTGCAACTCTTCAGCCACGGTCTTCGTGGTACCTGTTTCTGAATAGTAAAGCACAAGATTCTTCTGTGCGTACATGCTTGCAATACTTGTTGCCATGATGACAATAGATACTAATAGTCGTTTCATAAGTTTGTTATTTTCGTTGTTTTGAGTTGATTTTGCGGCAAAATTACTAAATTATGTTGAAATATGCATTACGAATTATGAATTATTTGTAAATTTGCTCCCAAAATATAAGCAATACAATACAATTGAAGAGTATGGAGATAAAAACAGTAGGAATTGCAAGCGATCATGCAGCTTTTCCATTGAAGCAGTTTGTGAAGCGATACCTCGAAGAGAAGGGGATGGCATATAAAGATTATGGTACGTACACGGAAGAGAGTTGCAACTATGCAACTTACGGACATGCATTGGCCGAAGGCATCGAGCGTGGCGAAGTCTATCCAGGTATTGCCATGTGTGGCAGTGGCGAGGGCATCAGCATGACCCTCAACAAACATCAGGGCATCCGTGCCGGATTGGTTTGGCAGCCCGAGATTGCCCACCTCATTCGTGAGCACAACAACGCCAACGTTATCGTCTTCCCAGGCCGATTCATCTCTGAGGAGACATGCCGCGAATGTCTCGATGAGTTCTTCGCTACCGAATTTGCAGGAGGCCGTCATCAGGCACGTATCGATGACATCCCGGTGAAAGATAGACATTAGACGGGGACTTAGTTAGGAGTTAGGAGTTAGGAGTTAGGAAACACCCCATGGTATTCTCTCACCTCTTACCTCTCACCACTGAATCAATAAAGAACGCTATGGGTAAGGTTTATACAAAGACAGGCGACAGAGGGCAGACCTCATTGGTCGGTGGACAGCGTGTATCGAAGTGCTGCGACCGACTTGAGAGCTATGGCACCATCGATGAGCTCAACTCAGCCATCGGCTTGCTCATCACCGATTGCGACGATGAGCACGATGTCGAGTTCCTCACTCAGGTGCAGCATACCCTGTTCATCGTTGGCGGCTATCTCGCTACCGACAACAACGCCAACTCCACACCATCGTCCACTGCCGTGACAGCAGATATGGTTGCTCAGTTAGAGGCAGAGATCGACCGCATGGAAACGATGATTACCCCCTTGCGACTCTTCATCCTTCCCGGAGGTTGTCGTTCAGCAGCCGAGGCACACGTATGCCGCACCATTTGCCGCAGAGCCGAACGCTGTGTATTCCGCCTCATCGAGTGCGGAGCTATGGTCGACGAATGCGTCACCTCCTACATCAACCGCCTCAGCGACTACCTCTTCGTGCTGGCACGTAAGCTCAATGCCGACACAGGCACAGAGGATGTCACATGGAAGAAATGAAATCCCATAACATAATAACAATATACCGATATAACGAAATAACGTAATAACGAAAAAATTCAATAACATGAAAACAGTAAAGACCCTTATGATTGTGCTGGCATGCATGTTTGCCATGACCGCTACAGCAAAGAAATACCCCGTCATCAAGTTCGAGAAGACCACCATCGACTTCGGTACCTTCTCACAGGACAATCCTGTGCAGACTTGTGTCTTCAAATTCAAGAATGTAGGCAAGGCCAAGCTCGCCATCACCTACGTCCATACATCCTGTGGCTGCACCGTAGCCGACTACCCCAAGGACTTCATCAGCCCTGGCGGTTCCGGTGAGATTCGTGTCACCTACGACGGCACAGGTAAACTACCTGGCAAGCTGAAGAAAACCATCCAGGTCTTCTACAACGGCAAACCCAACTCCGAAGATCTCGTCCGCATCTATGTCACAGGCGAGATGACAGCCGTCCCAAGCAATGACGTACAGAAGAAATAAAGAAAGGAGCCACACGGCTCCTTTCTTGTTTCCACCCGTCACTCCCGCCCTTCTCTTCCCTCCATTTAGGGGGATAAGAGGGGGGCTGTTTTTGGGGGGGAGGGTCTGCTTCTACATTCCCTCTTCTTCACCGGCACCAGCGGTTTGAGCAGTGATTGTGAACCAGATTGTACCGCCACGGTACACCACGAGGCGGTGACCAGCCACTACGTTCAAACCAGTGAAGGTTGCACCGTTAGCATTGTGGCTGGTAGGGTTGATGGTATCACCTGTGCCGTCCACCTTAGCAGTGAAAGTCACATCGCCAAGGTTGCTGCCGCTGACAACGACTGAAGTGACAGGTGCCGTTGCATTCACGCTACCGCCTGCAATGCTCTGACTGGTGCCATTGATGGTCGCACGGGTGTTGTAGGAGGGTTCACCTGGAGTTACTCCACCACTGCCACCACTTGGGGTGGTGTCATCAGTACTGCCAGTACCGCCCGAACCAGCGTTGTTAAGATAGAACTCAGACTCCATGTCGATGTCAGCTGTAGCGTAGCTCTTTTCCACAGCCTCAGCCAAGCTGCAAAGATCAGAACCAAAGCCTGCTTCGTTGAGTACAAGTTGGCAGTTGCTGCGGAACCAACCTCCGCTCTTGTCCTTGCGGCTGACGATGATGCCTGCTGCCACCACGATGCCTCCACGGCCTAGCACGAAGTTGTAGTGGTCGTTGTCGAACGCGAACGTTGAGAAGTTAAGTTTGTTCTTCCAGTGTGAGCAAGGGAACTCGCCTTCGCTGTTCACGATTTCGGTCGTCATTGGAGCACCGCTGCCGTCCGCATTACGGGGGTTAAGAATGACACGGGCATAGTTCGCTTCATACTTAGCCTCACGCTTCTGAACCGTGACGTAAGTAATCTGGTCACCGCGCTGAAGGCCCCATGCATTGACAAAGTCGGCATAGGTGTTGCCCGGAGCGTTCACATAAGCCACATGGCCTCCTTCGGCATCAATACCTACAGAAATCTCTGGCAGGTGCCCCTGTGAAATGATAGCAGCATAGGGCGACCACTTGTCGCTGTCAATCGGCATGAACTGGAAGAATTGGCTCAGGCTCTGTCCCGAGTACTGCAACGTTGCCGCACGTTCGCGAAGGTACTTGAGGTTTACTTTCTTGAACTTGTTCATACACTGATAGCCATTGCTGACACCCTCGAAAGAGTGGTTGCAAATGATTTTCAACACGGCGTAGATCATGCCTACAGCCTTTACCAATACACGCTGCGTTGTCTGTGCAGTGGTCTTTGGGTTTTTCACATGATGGTTTGAGGTACCATCAACCTTTACAGTAATCTCTTTCATTGTTTAAAAGGATTAAGAGTTAAACATAAATCCTACCCTTGGAGACTGAGGTCAATGAGTGTTCGATTAGAGTTCGTTATGACTTCGATTAGAGTTCGATATGACTTCGATTAGAGTTCGATATGAGTCTAATATGAGAACGATGTGATAGCAACATGAGTTTGACATGAGCAATCAAAGAGATCGACCGGTCATCACCAATTCGTGATTCCGGTGCAAAGGTATGGAGGTTTCTTATACTGACCAAACAAAAAAATGCCTATTTTTGGACAATCAATTTTTAATCCAGTTTCAATCCAGTTTCAATCCAGTCGGACATGAAAAAGGGAACCGGAACAGGCCGATTCCCTTCTTTTTTACTATATAAATTGTATGAATGACATGGTCAAATCTGAGCGTTCCAGTTTGAATAATTAGCGGTGTACAGTCCAGCTTCATGAAGCAATTCCCATAGGGCTTTCGATGTATCAGTACATTGGTCACACTCCTTGTAATGTTTCACTAAGGCAATGGTTTTCCTGTTTTTCATTGTCCGGGCTGCCTCCACGAACTTCTTGGCTAAAGTTTCGTTTGGTATAAACACAGATAGTCTTGTCAAGAGGACATCTTTGTCCATCTTGAGAGGCTTAATGGTGGATGAATCGGACATTTCATGTTGCTCGTCGTATTCCTGCAGGACGGCTGCGATGGTAAGAATCGAGAGCCAGTTGTCGGTGTTGTAACATTCTTCCTCCTCTTCAGTAGAAATATCATAATTATATAAATACGAGTAAAGAAGTGATTCACCTTTTGGGAGATGAGTATATTTGTACACCCATGGTCCCAAAAACGGGTCTTTTTCCATTTTGGTAATCAAACTGTCACGGGTTCCACAGAGGTCACGTCGCCATGGTTCAATATAGTTGGTCTGGACATGCTCGCTTTGACGGAACAATGCCAGCAATTTGGGAAATTCAATGTTGAAACGATAAATACAACTGAAACAATCGTCAAAACGATTAATCAGCTCGAGAATGTTAACTAATTGATTTGCAAAAGACTCCTTATCAATTTGATCCACCACGAAGTGTGCACACGCATAAGCATATGCCTGCTCATCAAATAATAATAACTTTGAATCTAACCTTGTTAAATTCTTTATTTGAGCATTCATTTCTCCTACTCTAAGGGTAATATCCCATATGGATTCATTTTTGAGGCAGTCAGTCAAAATGCATCTTGTTTTATTCAGTTCTTTGCGAATCTGCTTCAAGACCTTGTAACTATCCATGTTCCAAAAGCCAAGCACTTTATAAATATCCTCCATTCCCAACTTCGGACCAGATATTCTCATGCCCGTTATATAAGAGAACAGGTCATCCACCATAAGCAAATTAGCCTCCAGAAGGTCAATAGCAGTAAAGAACAATCCAGAAGGATAAATGCTAATATCAATCATTTGGCTAGCTTGCCGAGTTTTCTCAACCTGTTTCAGTATGATATCCCAGTTTACTGTTTCCCCCCAACGTTCAAGGGAAAACAAGTCACTATTAATGGAATAATCCAAATGATCACATTGAGGCTCAGCCACTTCATTTCTTTGTATTCCCATATTCTTTCCTTTTCTTTTTGCAAAGATATACAAAAACTGAAGTACTGACAAATATTTTCATAAAAAAGTTTTGTGGATAAAAAAAAATACCTTATCTTTGCCACTGCATTCTGCAAAGATTGCAAGACATATTGCTCAATCGCAACTCGAATTAGGACCTCGGATAGTGAACGGGCAATGATTAGGAACAAGAAGCTTGTGCATTTAGTGCAGGTTTCCCATAGTTCCTAATAGGTAGTCCTAAACCTGAGTTGCGTATGGTGATAGCCTGCGCTTTTCTTTTGCTTTAAAGGTTCGTGCAGAACAGAGATTAGATTAATTCACTATATTAATAACAGTTTAAAGCAAGTAAAAAAATGAAGAAAACAAAGTTTATTGCATTAGCATTGCTTGCCGCATTCGGAATGTCTGCACAAGCACAGCTCGTAACCTCACAAGGTGAATTGGTAACAGTTAAAGTACAACCGAAAGAGATAAAGCCAAAGAAGCCTAGAACCTTCAAATGGAATATTAGAGCAGGCTATTCGATTGATAAAGTCGACAAAGAATTTCATCGCTGCGCAGGTTATGATTTCGATTTTGGTATTGTAAATGATTTTGAAATACCAAATCTATTATGGGGTGTTGATTTAGGTTTTATGTCTCATAATGCGAAAGATGGTTGGCATTATGACGAGAAAATATCTGCTTCAGAATTATATTTAAACCCTTACATTGGTTATAAAATTCCTGTTGTAAATAGTTTTGCTATTGTTCCTTATTTAGGACCATATATTGGATCCCAATTTGCTGGTGATGATGGTTCTAGTGGAGAGTTTAAATCTGGTTTTTCATATGGAATTAATGTTGGTGCAGATTTTTTTGTAGCAAAAGGTTTTTATGTTGATATACATTATAAACAAGGATTCAACAAAGCTATGGAATATTATTATTATAATGAAAGCATCAAAGCATCCAAGATTGTCTTTGGCTTAGGTTATCAGTTCTAAAAGATTACAGCGATGAAAAAAAATATCATAATTTCAGCTTTATTCTTAACGTGTGCAGGAAGTCTGTCTGCACAGAAAACAACCACGCAGGTACAGTATCAGGAAACTCAGGCACGATTGCTTGATGTCAGTTCAAATGCGTATGTTAAACCCCTTACTGTAGAACTGAGGGTTAAGGGTAATCAACGAATACGCGAGGTTGTAAAGATACCGCGCAATTATGCTCTCGTGGCAATGAAAGGTGATCCAACCAACTGGAGAAGTTATGCTGTTTACGAAGTTTCTAAAAGACTTCAATGTGATGTGATTGTCGCTGCAACATTCAACATTAAGTACGATGAAGTAGCAGGAGATACAGATGTTGAAATAGAAGTTGTAGGTTTCCCCGCAGACTTCACAAATTGGCAAACTGCAACTAATTCCGATTTAGAGTGGATTCGGATGGAAAAGACCATTACCACCTCAGAACGTGAAAAGATTGCTGCAGCTGTTAAGACTCCAACCAAATAATCACCAACTCATCTTTAATAATATAAAACGGACAGGGATTGCTCCTTGTCCGTTTTTGCTATGATACTATTTCGCCTCGTTGAGGCTTTCGTTTGTCAAAGGGGCAGGTGAGTGACATCCTCCTTATATTATATATAGGGGTTAGAACCAATCGGCTTTCAGGGTCTCGATGTCTTCGGATTCGATGGCGCTCTCCGTGAGGTCGGGCAGGTTGTGGAAGAAGTCGATGCCTGTCTTGGCTTCAAGCTGGTCTATGTTCATGGCGCTGTTGCGTACTACAGTGCTGGGGGCATAGTTTTTGTCGGAATAGCCGTAGTCCTTGTGTTCTATCCAGAAGCCGATGGTGCTGTAGTTGCCTGCTTTGAAGCGGAGGAGGGCGATGAAGTAGTACTTGGGAACGACAACGACCTTTCCGCCACTGCTGATTACGGTGCCCAGTGTCTGGTCGATGGTTCCGCCTTTCACCACGTAGAGGGTGTCGGCAAACGAGGCGTCACGCCCGAGGCCTTGGACGTAGCTCTCGAAGACTGTCCAGTAGTAGCTGTTGAAGTCATACTGCTGGGGCGACATGTTAGTCATGTAGAATGTCTGGCGGTTGGCTTCTTTGTTGTACTGGCGGTCGTACGAGGCGCAGAGGTGACCACGCGTGTAGCGGCTGAAGGTACCGTAGCCTATATGGTTGTTCTTGGGTAGCTTGGGGTCATCGGCCCATGCTTCGTTGCGTCCGCTACCGAGGTCGCGTGTCTTACCGTCAAAACGGAAGGCAACCCAACGTGAATGGTTTTTGGCGGTATTGTATTCGAGACAGTAGGTCATGACGGAGTCGTTGCCGATCTTCACGCTATGTTGGATGAAGTAGTTGTCGCCGCCAGAGAGTTTTGGTACTTCGAGTCGGGATTCGTATTTCCCGAAATCGATGCTGGAGAAGATGATGTTGAGGTCGTTTTCTTCGGAACACGAAATAACGACGATTGCTGAGAGCAGCAGGATGGATGAGTGGATAAAGCGTTTCATTGTGTAAGTAGGGGGGATAAAGGGTTAGTCGTCCATGAGTTTGCGATAGCGGATGCGCTTGGGCTCTTCGAGGCCAAGACGCTTGGCTTTGTTGGCTTCGTAGTCGGTATAGGAGCCTTCGAACCAGAACACTTCACCATTGCCTTCGAAGGCAAGGATGTGGGTGCAGATGCGGTCGAGGAACCAGCGGTCGTGGCTGATGATGACGGCACATCCTGCGAATGACTCCAGACCTTCCTCGAGTGCACGGAGGGTGTTGACATCGATGTCGTTGGTAGGTTCGTCAAGTAGCAGTACATTGCCTTCTTGTTTCAGCGCCATGGCGAGTTGCAGACGATTGCGCTCACCTCCTGAGAGTACGCCACAGAGTTTCTCCTGATCGGCTCCGTTGAAGTTGAAACGGCTGAGATAGGCTCTGACGTTGATGTCGCGGCCTCCCATACGCAGGGTGTCGTTGCCTTGGCTCACTACCTGATAGACACTCTTGTCGGGTATGATGTCTTGATGTTGTTGGTCAACATAGCTGAGTTTCACGGTCTCGCCTACGTTGAACGTGCCTGCATCGGCTTTGTCAAGTCCCATGATGAGACGGAAAAGGGTGGTCTTGCCCACTCCGTTGGGGCCAATCACGCCCACGATACCGTTAGGCGGCAGGTTGAAGTTGAGGTCGCGGAACAGCACTTTGTCGCCGAATGCCTTTGCTACATGCTCAGCTTCGATGACTTTGTTGCCGAGTCGTGGACCGTTAGGGATGAATATCTCGAGTTTCTGTTCACGTTCCTTCTGGTCTTCGTTGAGCAGACGGTCGTAGGAGTTCAGACGTGCCTTTCCCTTTGCCTGACGTGCCTTCGGGGCCATTCGTACCCATTCCAACTCGCGTTCGAGGGTCTTGCGACGTTTGCTCTCTGTCTTTTCTTCCTGTGCCATACGGATGGACTTCTGCTCCAGCCATGATGAGTAATTGCCTTTCCAAGGAATACCTTCGCCGCGGTCGAGTTCCAGAATCCATTCGCTGACATCGTCGAGGAAGTAGCGGTCGTGGGTGACTGCGATGACGGTTCCTTCGTATTGCTGGAGATGTTGTTCCAACCAGTCGATACTCTCTGCATCGAGGTGGTTGGTAGGCTCGTCGAGCAACAGCACATCGGGTTTCTGCAGCAGCAGACGGCATAGAGCCACGCGACGGCGCTCGCCACCTGAGAGGTTCTCAACCGACCATTCGGCAGGAGGGCAGCGCAGGGCGTCCATGGCCCGTTCGAGGATGCTATCCATGTTCCATGCATCGGTAGCATCGATGATATCCTGCAGTTCTGCCTGACGTGTCATGAGTTGCTCCATCTTGTCGGGGTCTTCGTAGTATTCGGGTAAGCCGAATTTCACGTTGATCTCATCGTATTCGCGCAGGGCATCATAAACATGCTGCACGCCTTCCATCACGTTCTCTTTCACGGTCTTGGTGGCATCGAGCTGAGGATCCTGTGGCAGATAACCGACAGTGTATCCAGGACTCCATACAACATTGCCCTGATACTGCTGGTCAATGCCGGCGATGATCTTCATCAGGGTGGATTTACCTGCACCGTTCAGACCGATGATACCTATCTTTGCTCCGTAAAAGAAAGAAAGGTATATGTTTTTGAGTACTTGTTTCTGGTTCTGCTGAATGGTCTTCGAAACGCCGACCATCGAGAAGATGATTTTTTTATCGTCTACTGTTGCCATAGGGGTACGGTATTAGGATTGTGAGAATAATGGGAGTGAAGTTGTGGCTTCGTCCAGATTCTTCAACCATTCTGTCGATGTGGCATCGCTCGGCATGCGCCAATCGCCTCGTGGACTGAGGCTGACGCTACCGACCTTAGGCCCGTCGGGCAGGCATGAACGTTTGAACTGCTGGCTGAAGAAACGGCGGATAAAAGTACGCAACCACTTCATGATGGTTTCTTCATCATAGATGCCTTGGAATGCCTGTTGAGCCAGGAAATAGATCTTGGCTGGCGTGAAGGCATTGCGGATGAAGTGATAGAGGAAGAAGTCGTGCAGTTCGTATGGACCTACCAAGTCTTCTGTCTTCTGTTTGATTTGTCCATTTTCGTCGGCAGGAATCAGTTCGGGGCTGATAGGTGTGTCGGCGATGTCGAGCAGGGTGGCTCTTGAGGTCTCATCGACACTGGTGTTTGCAACCCATGTGACCAGATGACGTACCAACGTCTTAGGAATGGAACAATTGACTCCGTAGTTGGACATGTGGTCGCCGTTATAGGTGGCCCATCCTAATGCCAGTTCGGAGAGGTCGCCCGTACCGACTACGATACCTCCTTCCTGATTGGCTACATCCATCAGAATCTGGGTGCGTTCGCGGGCCTGACCGTTTTCGTAGGTCACATCGTGGACGTTGATGTTGTGGTTGATGTCCTTGAAGTGTTGGATGCAGGCATCCTTGATTGAAATCTCCCTCATGGTTACACCTAATGAGTTCATCAACGAGACTGCATTGGTGTAGGTGCGGTCGGTGGTGCCGAATCCTGGCATCGTAATGGCGATGATGTCCTTACGGCTGCGACTTAACTTATCCATTGTCTTTGCTGCCACGAGGAGCGCAAGGGTGGAATCAAGCCCTCCGGAGATACCGATGACAAGGGTCTTGGCGTTGATGTGGACGATACGTTTGGCAAGACCTGCCACCTGAATGGCAAAAATCTCGTCGCAGCGTTGGTTGAGCAAGTCGCCTTTCGGAACAAACGGCTTTGGGTCGATGGTGCGTGTGAGGGTAGGGACTCCGTTCCATTCGTCGTATGAGATGGCTTGAACGATGGTAGGCTGTGGTGCGGACAGCTGACTGTCGGCAAATGTGATGTTGGCTTGTCGGGCAGAACGTAGGTATTCCACGTCGATTTCCGAAATCACCAGTTGTTCTTTCATGTCGAACCGCTTTCCTTCGCTCAGTAGCTTTCCGTTCTCGTAAATCATTCCGTTGCCTGCAAAGACCAGGTCTTGTGAAGACTCTCCGAATCCGCAGGATGAATAAACGTATCCACTGATACAACGTGCAGACTGTTGAGCCAGCAAGCTACAGAGGTAATTGTGTTTGCTCACAACCTCATCGCTTGCGGATAGGTTGAAGATGATGTCGGCTCCTTGAATGGCAAGTGTGGAACTTGGTGGAATGGGTGCCCACAAGTCTTCACAGATCTCGATGCCGAACGTGCAGTTGCTGGTCTGGAACAGTAGGTTGCGTGAGATGGTAACAGTCTGTGCACAAATCGTTACGTTGGTATGAACGTCTGCGCCAGAGGTGAACCACCGTTTTTCATAGAATTCCTTATAATTAGGTATGAACGATTTTGGAACGATGCCCAGAATCTTGCCTTTCTGTATGACAGCAGCTGCATTGAACAGCATGGAGTTGATACGAATAGGCATTCCGATGATGATGATGATGTTTAACGAACGGGTGACGTCGAGCAGACGAAACAGTGCATTCTCGCAACTCTCTAATAGATGCTGCTGCAGAAAGAGGTCTGCACATGTGTATCCGGTGATACTGAGTTCGGGGAAACAGATGATTTCCACACCTTTACCTTCGGCCTGAGCTACCAGGCTTTCAATCTGGTTTGCGTTCCATTGGCAGTCGCCCACCTTTACCTGTGGTACTGCTGCTGCTACCTTGATAAATCCGTACTTCATATCGTTCAGTTTTTGATTTTATGATTCTTTTCTTTTTCTTCTTTCATTTTCTTTCGGAACAACGCCTTCCACGAGTCGAAATCACGTTGGTAGGTGATACCGATACCTTGGGTGTTAAGGGTGGTCTTCGTGAAATAGCGGTCGTTGGTCTGGTTGTATGCCTTGATGAAGGTGTTACCGTTTTCGGTCAGTCGCCACTTCACGTCGAAGTCGCCGATGAAGTTGGCAGAATTGGTCAGGGCATTGTCGCGATAGCCGAAGTTGCCGTTGATGAGCAGGCGGTCGTTCATGAGGCGTCCCGACAGGATTCCCTCGACATCCAAATCGTCCCATCCTTTCTCGCCTGTTGAGAGACCTGTTCCGAAGTTCCACTTGCTGTCTTGGCCGATGACGTTCGACAGCATCTGGTTGATTTGTCCTGAGATGGTTGATGAGAGCAGGGTGTTGACAGCCTGGTCGGAACCTGAATTGCCTGTGGCGCGTGCATACTCGTTTGAATAGAAGCGGCCAAGTCCCAACAGATAGATCATCTGCATGTTCATCTCGTCTTCCGTACTGATGAGACTCTTCACCAACTGGCGGGTTTCATCGTTAACGTTTGGAAGCTGAATATCGAAGCCGAAGTTCATGTTTCCTAATTTGCCTGTGATGTCCATCACACAGATGACCTTTACCTTACTTGTGGTACCGAAAGAATTGCCGGCAGTGATGTCTTGTAAAGGTACTGAGTTGATGGTGTGGTGGCAGATGAGGTGGATATTTGCGTCGAACGGGTTGCCGTTGAATTCTACATTGCTACCGCTTTGGAGGTCCAAGTCACGGAAGATGATGTCTTGCAGATAGAGGCGATATCGTCCTCCTTCAATCTGGTAGATGCCATTGAGGGAGAAAGGACTCTTGTTGTGATAGTGTGCCAACAGGGTACCTGAACCGTAGGTCGACATGTATCCGTCTTCTACGTTGTCCATGCGGAGCTTGATTTCGCAGTCGGGATTGACATGAATGCTGATGTCCATGAAGATATCGCCTTTGTATTCGAACTTGTCTTCCTCATCGTCTTCTGTGAATTCGTCTTCATCGTCTTCGTTGAACAACAGGTATTTCGTTGGCGATTCCTGAGGGGTTACATCGTGGAACACTACGAAACTACCGGAGTTGATGGCATCTGGTGTTGCTGTGTCATAGGCGAATACACTTCCGCGAGTAGGGGTCACGTCAGCTGTCATCCTTAACGGATGTCCGTCTGAACCATGTATTTCCAGTGTTGCGTCGGCATAGACGGTCGCATAGAACTTATCGGAGTTGAATTCGTCTTCATCGTAGATGGTGAGGTTCTGGGTGTTGATGACAAAGTCATACTTGAAGTTCTTCATGTTCTTGTGGGCAAGGGTACCGTTGACGATGCCGCTGTTCCCAAGACGGTCTGTCAGTCGTATGTCGTTGAAGACAAACTGGTAGGGGCGCAGAAGGATGGTGTCGTCAGGATTGATGTGATAGTTCACCCCAGTTGCCCTCAGTGTCATATCGACATCAGCGCTGATATCTCCGATTAGATTCACATCGTTCAATGGACCTACAATGTGCAGCACTCCATTTGTCTTTCCGTGGATGTTGCGGAACGTGGAGGCAAGGAAACCATTCAGGAATTCTGCATTGGTGTCGTGTGTGGTGACCTTTAGATCCATGTCGTTCTGACTTGGTGCGATGAATCCTTCCACATCGGTTGTTCGGCTCAACTCCTTGTAGAAGTCGGTAATATGCCCATTCACACGAATACCCTTGATGGAGTTGTCCCAGTATGCCTGGATGTAACCCGTTCCGAGCCGCCCTTCTTGCAGATGCAAATTATTGACAATGAGGTTGGCGTTCAAGTGTATGTCGTTATAGATGTTGCTGATTTGTGCCCTTCCTGATGCTTGTCCCTGGAAGCGAACGGCTGTGAAATCAACGATGTCGGTGATGTAGGCCACCTCAATATTATTAAGGTCAACAATCAGTGAATCGGACATCTTCTCAGAGATGGCACCGTTGACAACGAGTGACTGGTTTTCGTTGTACATCTTCACATCTGAACATACGATGCGGTTATCATATAACTGAAGATGTGATGGAGCTATTTGCCATAAAGTGTCGTTGATGGTCAATTGAGATTTATGTACACTGACATTGGCATTCATCTTTCCCAAGCTGTCCGTAAAGGCTGTTGTGGCATAGATCGTCCCGTTTGTCATATTCGTTTTCTTGTCTTCCCATTTGACGAACGTTTCCAGTCTGTTGTCCTTTGCATCGGCTGTAAGCAGGTAATTGATGGTTCTGCGACCTTGTCTTTGTTTGGTATTGACGGATGCACTCATCATTTGAGGTGAGTTGGTGCACAATAGGTGGGTTCCTACATAGACGGTCTCATCTTTGCTTATACGTGGTGCATCGATGTTGACGGTCATCGTATCGGCCATAGCATCGATATATCCAGTCATCTTGACGGGCTGCTCAATGTTGTATTCGGTGTCAATGAAGTGTTTCAAAAAATCGGATGGCATCACTGTGGCATCAAAGGCAAACTGATTGTGGTTGCTCTTTTGGCGATGAAGCAATGACGGCAGATGGCCTGCCAGCTGATTCTTGAACGCATCGACGATACCGTCAAGTTCTATATTTCCAGTGAGATGAGCATCTGCGAAATCGCTGTGGATGTCAATCCGTTTGTTGGCTCCTTCATGACTGATGTTTACGTTGAGATGGTCAAGCGTCACATTGCTGTCTTTGTCTGTGAAGCAGAGCGAATTGATGTCAACACGTCCAAGCAGTGTATTCAGTTTTTTACCTTGTATGTCGATATCTGCATCCATACTTAATGACTGATTAGCTAAACCGTCAATCAGGTTCAGGGCATGAGGGGCGATGTTGTTCACATGCAGTTTTCCTGTGATTTGTGAGTTGTGCTCATTGAATGTGCCGTTGAAGCCCAGGTTGGCGAGTTCGTCGGCAATGCTAATCAAACCGTTGATATTGCCGTGTTTGCGGGTGGCATCAATGGTGATGTTGTTATATCTGTGCCCTTTGTATTCGAATACATCCAGTTTTCCTCGGATGGTACCTTCGGGCAGCTGGTTGTCAATCAGTTGTCCATTGATGTTAAGGTCGAATGTGCTGACACCTAAATCTTGTTGTGCGAATAGTTTGCCGACATCTACGGCTTCCGACTTCGTGTGTGCTTCGATGATTCTTCCGTTCAATAAATCGGCAGAGAGATGCACGTTTCCTACTTCGCTCCCCAAGGTTCCACTCATACTGGTCCTGTTGTCGGTTTGCTGAATGATGCCCGTGTAGTCTATTCTCCCCAGATTCTCTACGATGGCAGGCATTCCTGATTCTGGATTCAACTGTTTGAACAGGATGGCTTTCGTGTCGTTGTTCAGCGACAACTGATTCACTCTTACGTACCAATCTTTATTGTCTGTTTGCAGTTTGTCGGCATATCCACTGAGGTCAGCCGTCAGAGAACGGTCGTCTGCATGTAGTTGTAGGTGGTGAATGTCGATGTGGTCTTGTGTCCCTTCTATTCGTGCAATCAGATGGAGCGGGGTAGTGAGGTCGCTAAGCTGTGGCAGCAACCCTTTGAAGTCTGTTGGAGTAATGTGTGAGTTTTGTATTTCTGTAGCGAATCGGAATGACTTGTCGGTCTTATAGTTCCCGTATTCGGCAACCAGTTGATTGATGCACAATACAGAGTTGTTCGTTTCCAATACGAGACCTGAAACCTGCCCTTGTGATTGGTTCCCCTCAATCTGCGCTGCAAGGTTCTTGATTTGCAACCCTGCATTCTTTTCCGTGAAGTTCAGTCGTTTCACTGTGAGGTTCAGACTGTCTTCTTGGAGGGCTTTCAGCGACAGGGTGATATCCAGATGGTCGATGTTGAGGTGGTTAAGGTCGAACGTGTCTTTGTTTGGCTCGCTCTCTACGTCGTATGTCAGCTGACCTCTACGCATGATGAATGAGTTGATGCGTAGGTCTATGGGATTGGATTCCTTCTCGTCGGACGTGAAGGCATCAATCAGAAATTGTAAGTTTGATGGGGTTTCGGGGTTGGCCTTTTTGATGTGTAGGACAGGTCCGAACAGTTGTGCGTTGGATATTCTGATTTTTCCATCGAGCAGAGCCATCAGGTTGATTTTCACAGAAGTCCTGTCTACACGAATCATTTCCTGTTGTTTTTGGTCCTCGATATATAGGTCGTCAATAATCAGTCGGTTCAACAATCCGGGGTTTACCTTTCCAATCCGTACTGTTGTCCCGATTTGTTCCGACAAAATATCAGCAGTCCAACTTCCAATCGCCTGTTGGATGGCAGGAATATTGATCAGTATAATGAAGCATACATATACGATGAGTATGCCTGCAATTATACCTCGCGTTATTTGCTTAACCTTCTTGATAAGGCAATCATCTTTATTGCTGTGACGGCGCATTCATCACCCTTATTGCCCATCTTGCCTCCACAACGGTCTAATGCTTGCTGCATGTCGTTTGTTGTGATGAGACCATAGATGACGGGTTTGGACTGGGTAGCGTTCAGCCGTGCTAGTCCGTAGGTCGTGCCCTCACAGATATAGTCGAAATGTGGAGTGTCGCCACGAATCACGCATCCGATAGCAATGACAGCATCTACATCTTTCTTCACCATCAGCTGAGCACCCATTATCAGCTCAAAGCTTCCTGGTACGGTCTCCACTCTGATGTCGCTATCTGCTACGCCATGTTTCATGAGCGTTGTCCTGGCACCATCGAGTAGGGCACCAGTGATGTTATCGTTCCATTCGCTAACTACGATACCAACTCTCATGCCCTTTGCATCGGGAACGCTGTTGATATCGTAGTCAGAAAGGTTATGGTTTTTAGTTGCCATAAATTTATAATAATTGCAAAGTCCCTCTCTCCTCGTTGGAATCCTCCCCGATGGAGGTAGGGTGGGAGCTTTTATTTGCTTACTCTCTCGATGTACTTGTCTATCTCAACACTCAGTGGTGAGCGGAAGTACTTGCTCTTGATTTCCTTGTACAGTTCGAGTGCCTTGTCTGCTTTGCCGAGTTCTTCGTACACCTCGCCAGCCTGTAACAGGAATACAGGGCTTACTGCATCGTTGTTTGCTTTGTTGGCAGCCTTGACGAGTGTCTCAGCACCCTTTTCGTTTTCACCCTTCTTCACGTAGCAGTTGCCGAGGGCAGCGATTGCACTTGGTGAAATCATCTGATCATCTTGAGGGTCGAACTCCTCCAACATCTTGATGGCTTCGTCCAGACGATCCAGGTTGAGGTAGCACAAGCCTGCGTATGCCTTAGCGAGGTTAGCAGTAGATGTACCGCTATACTCGTCGATAATCTTTAAGAATCCTTTTTCTTGGATACCATCGCCGTTCAATGCCTGCTCATACTGCTCCATGCCGAATGCATTCTGGCTGGCTGCGATAGCTTCGTTTGCTTCTGCTGTTTGGTTTGCCTTGTAGTGACGATACAGGAAGATGCCTGATACCACGATGATGACCACTGCAAGGATTGCAAGAATTAACTTGAGGTGCTTTTCAATAAAAGCCTCTGATTTACTCAGTTGTACATCGAGACCAATGACGTCGTTCGATGCTTTTTTGTTTTTTGCCATTTCTGTATTTTTTTGTTATTGTTTAATTGATCAACGATAGCTTTTGGCACATAAATTGCCAATAAAGCATGCAAAGTTACTACTTTTTTATGAAACGAAGAAAAAAAACAGAAAAAAAGTAACAACTTTATCTACCAAATGTCTACTCGCCTGCTATTTCCTATGTTTTGGACTCTACAATTTTCAATTGTCAACTGTCAATAGTCAACTCGCTAAAGTCTTTCTCCCTTCCCATTCGGGAGGGGTCGGGGGTAGGCCATTAAATGATTTGATATGGGAAGTCGATACGCTGAAGGAATGTCTCTATATCCGGGCTGAATCTTCCGCCTGTCACACTGACCATGAGAATGCATCCCCCTAATGCGAACATCATTCGTTTGCGAGCTTGCTTCATGAGGTTGCGGCGTGCAATCGAACTCATCATGTGGGACGGTGTGTTGGGGTTGTGAAGCATTGGCAGAACACGCTCGCGGATGAGTCGTTCAGCTGTACTGGTGTCCAGGCATACGAAGTGTGGACGATAGTGCTTGAGACATTTCAGTAGGGTGCCCGATGAGGGTTGGCTACCTGCCATTGCGATGTGAGCACCAATCGAGAGGGCAGCCAGGACTTCCTTGGCATCCACGCTGTTTTGGTTGGCAAGTAGCATCAGTGGCATGCGTGAATGACGAAGGCTGCTGTAACGGGTCTTGATGGTCTCGGCCAATTGCATAAACTCGTACACCTTTGTTGTCACAGCATGGAGCTGGCCGCAACGGTCACGACGAAAATCAATGATGATGTCATCATCGAGCGAAAACTGCATGATGTTGATTCTGACAGGGCGGCGAGTAGGGGTGTTGAGCAACTGTTCTAAACTGTCGTATCCGTCCAGACTCATAACGGGAGCCGACACATTATTTATATATTCTTTGTCTGTGTTGCTGGCTTGGTTGGGCACAATGACGGCCACTGCACCATAGGTGACGATTGCTGCCAATTTGATGGCCCATACCTCTGTCTCTTCATTGGTGATTGCCACACGGTCGTTCTTGCTCACTCCGTGTGTGCTTAGAATGTGGTGAATATGGGTAATACCAACGGCTAATTCGTTGTATGTGAGGTCGCGTCCCTTGCAATAGTTGGTGAGCGCGATGCTTGCCGTTTCGTAGTCGTTTAATGGTTTTATGCGTTTCATGTGTGTCGTTTTATTTTCCGAGTGCAAAGTTAGCAATTGAAACCCCTTGTTTGCAAAAAGTAGTGGCGAATTATTAATTTTTTGTGACGAAATACGTCTATTTGTGACGAAAGTCGTATATTTGTGACGAAAATCGGGGTTTCGAAAATTCGTCACACCCAAATTTGGGATGAATTATGGCAAAAATATCAGATGTTTTCTATCGTTTCAATGTACAATTGTTGTACTCACTGATGATTCCGTTCTCTTTCCTTGTGTTCGTTTTGATTTATCGCCCGTTTGATTTAGACGAATTCCTGGATATGGGGCGCGGTTTGTATGCTTTCAACTTGGTGATGCTCTCGTGTATCATGTTGGTGACATTGCTCATTACACGTCTGGTTTTATACTTCCTGCGTGGATATCTTCAGCTCTCAATGGGCTGGTATATCTTTTGGTGTTGTATGGAGGTTGTTGTCATCGCTCATTTTGTAACCCTTTATTTGTGGCTGATGTTGCAGCATTCGATACCTTATCTGGAGGTGCTGGGCGATTCTGTGTATTGGCTGTCATTTATCCTTGTCTTTCCTTATGTGATTATTGGTCTTTCTTTGAAATTAACCCATAAAAAGGTATTTGATGAGGTGGACGTAAAGACCAAAATGCGGTTTCTGGATACACATGGCAACCTGAAGCTGGTAGCGCAGGCAAAGAACGTATTGTATATCTCTGCTGAGGAAAACTATGTGAATATCACGTATATCGATAAGGAAAAGGAGAAGACATACGTGTTGCGCAACAGCATGAAGAACCTTGAGGAGATGTGTGAACGCTATGGGCTGTTACGTTGCCATCGTTCATATATTATTAATAAGGAGCATGTAAAATCACTCCGCAAGGATAAAGATGGTTATATCCTTGCGGAGTTGGATTCGGTGGACAAGCCACATATACCTGTCAGCAAAAAATACTATGATGCGCTGGCAGCGCTGCTGTAGACGATGTCCATGATTTTCTTTCCGAGTGCATCAGCATCCTGAATGGTTTCAGCTTCGCTGTAGACACGGATGATAGGTTCGGTGTTCGACTTGCGTAAGTGTACCCACTTGTCTGGGAAGTCGAGTTTCACACCGTCGATATCGTTCACCTGTACGTCTGGGTCTGCTGCGAACATTTCTTTTACTTTCTTCAGGATTGCATCCACGTCAGTTGATGGGTCGAGGTCTATGCGGTTCTTTGCAATCTGATACTCTGGGTATTGTTTGCGCAGCTCGCTGACTGTGCAACCTTTATGTGCAAGATGTGAGAGGAAGAGTGCGATTCCTACAAGGGCATCACGTCCGTAGTGTGCCTGTGGATAGATGACTCCGCCATTGCCCTCACCTCCGATGATGGCGTTGGTTTCCTTCATCTTGGTTACGACATTTACTTCACCTACGGCTGCTGCATTGTATTCCTTTCCGTATTTGCGAGTCACATCGCGCAGTGCTCGTGTTGACGAAAGGTTGCTCACTGTGTTGCCAGGTGTAAGGCTGAGTACGTAGTCGGCTACTGTGACGAGTGTGTATTCCTCACCATACATGCGTCCGTCCTCACAAATCATAGCCAGACGGTCTACGTCAGGGTCTACAACGAATGCCACATCGTGTTCGCCTCGTTTCATCAGGCTCATGATGTCGCCGAGGTTCTTCTCGAGTGGTTCTGGGTTGTGCTGGAAGTCGCCTGTTGGTTCTGCATAGAGTGGGGTGATGGTCTCCACGCCCAGTTGCTTGAGGAGCATTGGGAGGATGACACCACCTACTGAGTTGACAGCATCGAAGGCTACACGGAACTGTGCGTTCTTGATAGCCTCAACATCTACGAGTGGTAAGTTCAGTACCAAGTCGATGTGACGCTGGTTGTATGTGTCGTTTTCGCTGTAATGTCCCAACTGATCTACTTCAGCAAATTCAAAATCTTCTTTTGCTGCAATGGCCAGCACTTCGTTGCCTTCTGCCGCATTGAGGAATTCTCCACGATGGTTCAGGAGCTTGAGTGCGTTCCAATGACGTGGGTTGTGACTGGCTGTGATGATGATACCACCACATGCGCCTTCCATTGTGACTGCGAGCTCAGTGGTTGGCGTGGAAGCAAGTCCAATGTTGACTACATCGAACCCCATGCCCATGAGGGTTCCACAGACTACGTTCTTCACCATCTCGCCAGAGATGCGTGCATCACGACCTACGACAATCTTATTGCTTTTGTTCGTTGTCGTGCGACGGATAAGTGTTGCGTATGCAGATGTAAACTTTACGATGTCGAGTGGATTCAATCCTTCACCTGCTTTTCCTCCGATAGTTCCTCGGATACCTGAAATAGACTTAATTAAACTCATTATCTTATTTACAATTTAACGATTTACTATTTACAATTTATCTGTTTTTTTAGAAGTTATCGCTTCGCTCGAAGTTAACGCGATGCTCGAAGTTACCGCTATCGCTCAGAAGTTATCACTTCGTTCGACGATACCAAAGGTTGTTTTTATCAGCAGTCATTCCTTTTACCTCTTACTCCTTACCTCTTAATCTGTAAGCTAAATGCCTAGCTGATAACTGATTTCGTAATACATTGGCAGCACATAGCCCGATGCATTGCTGGTACCCGATGAGTGTGGTACGATGATGCGTATTTTGGCGATTTTGCCTGCATTACGAGTCAGGCGGATATAGTCGAGCGGTTTGATCCATCCTTGAGGCACAACCGAACTCCTGTATTTTTCCACCATCCTTCCTTCGGTGAACGAAGCCTGGTAGCGTCTGCTGCGGTGAATGTATTTCACCAGCATCTTGTCCACAATACTTGAACTGTATTTGTTGGTGGTGATAGTGTCTCCACCTTCGATGTCGTATTCGAAGAAACGACAGAGGATGGTTTTGCTGATGGTGCTGTCGCTCGACTGCTCCTTCGCCATCTCTATCATCGATTTTCCTTCACCACGCGCCTCAATCTGCATGTAGATGCCGTCTTCATTGAACAGCACAAACTCATTCTCTTCCACATTGGTCGTGGAGTCCTGAGCCACGAATTGCTCATAGTTTATCACCTTGATGTTGTTGTCGGTAATAAACCGGTTGATGGCATTCTTCTCGCGTTCCTTCATGTCAGCGTAGGTCTCACCATTGTCACAACTGACCAACATTGTCATCCCACACAATGCGACCAACGCCCATATTGTTTGTTTCATACTGTTAAGTTCTTTAGTTCTTTGATTCGTTCTTCTGGATTATCGGCTCCAAACACATAGCTGCCTGCTACCAACACATCTACTCCTGCCTGAGCAAGGAGTGGGGCAGTACGTGCATTCACGCCTCCGTCCACTTCAATCAGCGCATGCGACCCTGTGCGCTCAATCATTGTCCTGAGCGTGCGCACCTTATCGAGAGAGTGCTCGATGAACTGCTGGCCGCCGAATCCTGGATTTACTGTCATGAGTAGCACCATGTCCACATCGTTGATAATATCCTCAAGCATACATACAGGCGTTGAGGGGTTGAGGGTTACTGCTGCCTTCATGCCTGCATTGTGAATCTCTTGAATGGTTCTGTGCAGGTGTGTACATGCCTCATAATGTACATTCATGATGGTCGCTCCGAGTTTAGCCAGGCGGTTGATGAACTTTTCAGGTTCCACAATCATCAGGTGTACGTCGAGCGGTTTCTGGCATATTGGCGCAATTGAATCGAGTACGGAGAATCCGAAACTGATATTCGGCACAAATACACCATCCATGATGTCCAGGTGAAGCCAGTCTGCCTCACTACGGTTAATCATGTCAATCTCTTTGTTCAGACATGTGAAGTCGGCTGCAAGCAGTGATGGAGAAACAAGCATTCTATTTTGATGTTTTGTTCTGTTAGTTATTTAATTTAAAATGTGGTGCAAAGATACAAAAAATAATGTCAACCACCATCATCAATTGCTAGAATTCTGCTTTTTTGCCAAAAATCGTTTGTAATTTTACGAAAACCCTGTATATTTGCAAAGCAAACTTCTTTAATTGGAGTGCAGGAGTGGAGTTCTGGAGTGCAGACGAAAGACTGCTGATGCATTCTAGCTGCTCCCCTAAGGAGAGGGGGACCGCTTGGCGGTAGAGGAGTATGATTATTAGATTTGTAAAATAGAAAGGAACGTAATGATGAAACCAAAGATTCTTGTTGTCATCAGTCTGCTCATACAAGCGCTACAAATGAACGCCCAAACGCAGCAGAAAGACTTTGTAAAAGGTGCTGATGTTGGTTTTCTTACAGGTCAGGAACGTCGTGGGCAGAAGTTCTATGATGTAAAGGGACGTGAACGCGATTGTCTAGAATTGTTGAAGACCGATTATCAGCTATCAGCGATTCGCATGCGAGTTTGGGTTAATCCTTTTGGTGGTACGAACGACAAGAACGAACTGCTGGCGATGGCCAAGAGGGCGAAAGCGCTGGGGATGGATCTGATGGTCGATTTCCACTATAGCGACTCATGGGCTGATCCAGGCAAGCAACCCATTCCGCAAGCTTGGCGTGGTCATACATTCGAGCAGATGAAGCAGGATTTGCGTACTCACACCATTGATGTGCTCTCGTTGCTGAAAGAAAACGATATCGAGCCGCGTTGGGTACAAGTCGGTAACGAAACTACCAACGGATTGTTGTGGGATATGGGACATATTGAGAAGAATCCACAGCAGTATGCAGGCTTCATCCGTGCAGGATACGATGCGGTGAAAGAAGTCTTTCCTCAAGCTATCGTCATCATCCATCTCGATAAAGGTCATCGTCAGGACATCTACGATTGGAATCTGGATATCGTATTGAAGTATGGGGGTAAGTTCGATATGGTGGGAATGTCCCTCTATCCCTATTGGGCGAGGGATGGACACCCAGAACTCAAGGCCGATGATATCATTTCCGATTGCATCAAGAACATCCGCTATGTCAGTCAGAAGTACGGCTGTGACGTGATGATTGTTGAAACTGGCTACGAAGTAGATGAGCAACAGCCTGAAATCATGGAAGAGGGAAGGCGACAGTTGACTCGTGTGATTCGCGAGGCTCGTAACGAAACGAATGGTCATTGTCGAGGTGTCTTCTATTGGGAACCTCAATGTCTTCCAGGTGGCTATAAGTTAGGTGCTTTCAACAGTAAAGGAGCACCCACGGTCATCATGGATGGCTTTGTAGAAACAAAATAGCCATTTCTTTCCAAATACTGTCATACTCACCAATACCTATCTATACTATAGTATAGATAGCTGTTTAATTATCTGTAGCCAAAAGCGGCAATCAAGCCTATACCAACTCTATGTTAACTCTATACCAACTCTATCTCAACTCTATGGTAACAAGGAGGAAACACCGAGGAAACTCCGAGTAACCAAGAAGAATCCTATACTATAGGAAGGAAAAGGTGTCTTATACTGAAATAGCTTGACACTTTTTCACCACAACCCAAGTATCAAGTTATGACAAAAAGTAAAAGATTTCATTACAGTGAAGATTTTAAATTGCAAGTGTTGAGTGACTACTATAGTAGTGGTATGTCCAAATAC
>JAFZYE010000036.1 GCA_017616445.1 Bacteroidaceae bacterium | reverse complement strand
TGGGGTTCCACCTCTTCCCATCCCGAACAGAGAAGTTAAGCCCAGGCGCGCCGATGGTACTGCACCGCAATGTGGGAGAGTAGGTCGCCGCCTTTTTCATACAGCAGTCTTTCAGGAGAAATCCTGGGAGACTGCTTTTTTTTTGACCCCCCAACCCCCTTTAGGGGGAGATATGGGGCTTATGGGCCAAATGGGGCTAATGGGGCCTATGAGACTAATGAGGCCTATGGGCTTATGGGCTGGCCTGATGAGTTTGATGAGCAAATAAATGCCTAATTGAGCGAATCGGCAGCGAAAAATCTTGTTAATTGTTCAGATTATTTGCGAGTATAGAAAATTATGTGTATCTTTGCATGATAAAACGATAATTTACTTACTAGATAAATAGTTTTCATGATATGAGATATTCAGAATTAGGCAAGACAGGATTGAAAATATCCAATCTTAGTTTTGGCGCATCGTCTCTTGGAAGTGTGTTTCACGAGACTAAGGAAGCTGAGAGCATTAAAGCTGTTGAGACTGCCATAGAAGGTGGAATCAACTTTATTGATGTCAGTCCTTATTATGGTTATTACAAGGCAGAGACTGTGTTGGGTAAAGCCTTGAAGATTATTCCGCGTGATAAATACTTTCTTTCTACGAAAGTGGGACGATATGGCAAGGATGGCGTGAACACATGGGATTATTCGGGAAAGCGTGCTACTGATAGTGTTTACGAGAGTATGGAGCGACTGAATGTGGATTTCATTGATATTATCAATGTTCACGATATTGAGTTTCAGGCTTCATTACCTGGTGGATTACAGAAAGTCGTTGATGAGACACTTCCGGCTCTTGTGGAATTGAAGAAGAAAGGTGTTGTCGGTCATGTTGGAATAACGGATTTGCAATTAGAAAACCTGAAATGGGTCGTTGACCACTGCGAAGATGGTACGGTGGATAGCATACTCAACTTCTGTCATTATTGCCTGAACGATGATAAGTTGGTTGATTTCCTTGATTACTTTGAAAGTAAGGGTGTTGGTGTGATCAATGCTTCGCCGCTCAGCATGGGTCTGCTTTCGTCACGTGGAGCACCTGCTTGGCATCCTGCTCCTGCACCTTTAGCTGAAGCATGTACGAAAGCTGCTCAGTATTGTGCAGAAAAGGGTTATCCAATTGAGAAGCTTGCTATACAGTATTCTGTAAGCAATCCTCGTGTGACAAGTACTTTGTTCTCTTCGGCCAACCCAGAAAACGTCAAGCGAAATATTGATTGGGCTAACGAGGAACCTGACTGGCAACTCGTTGAGGACGTACAGAAGATTATCGGTAATCAGAAACGTGTATCGTGGTCAAACACATGATAATTTAATTCTACAATGATTATAGATGCTCATAGCCATCTGTGGTTGAAACAAGATACATGGGTGGAAGGAAAGAGAATACTTTCGTTGAAGAACGGTAGAAGTATCTTCATGAATGAAGAGGTGCAGATGCTGCCACCTTGGTTAGTTGACGGGGTGAACTCTGCAGAAGTGTTCCTGTCTAATATGGACTACGCTCAAGTAGGTGCCGCAGTGGTGGTGCAAGAGGTAATCGATGGGAACCAGAATGCCTATCTCACAGAAGTCCAGACGAAATACCCGGAGCGTTTCTTCTGTATGGGTATGGCTTGGAATCTGGACGAGGCGAAAGCTGTTTATCAGGCGGGTTTGAAAGGAATCGCATTTCCTGGGCATCGAATGCAAGAATCGCTACTCAGTCTCTTGCCCGTATTTAAATATATGGAGGAAAAGGGAATGGTGCTCTCGATGTGTTTAGGAGAGAACGAGACACAGATAGGCGAGATGGCTGAGGTGATACAGGAGTGCCCAGATCTGAAAGTGGCCATTGGCCATTTCGGCATGGTGACGACTCCTGCTTTCAAAAGTCAGGTATTATTGGCACGATGTGCAAAGAACGTGATGATAGAATCGGGTGGTATCACATGGTTGTATAACTCTGAATTCTATCCCTACCCATCAGCAGTACGCAGCATCAAGGAGGCTGCCGATTGGGTGGGTATAGACCGCTTGATGTGGGGAAGTGATTATCCTCGAACGATTACTGCCATCACGTATAAGATGTCGTACGATTTTATACAAAAAACAAACGAATTATCAGAACAAGATAAGGCGAAGTTTCTCGGTGAGAATGCCGTGCAGTTCTATGGCTTCAAGCATCTGCCCGAGTTGCCTTATATTAAAAATATGTCAGAATGAAAGCAATACAGATTTCCCACAATCAGGAATATAAAGTGATTGAACTCAATCGCCCTGCTGCTCCACAGGCAGGCGAGGTGTTGTTAAAGATACAATACGTTGGTTTCTGTGGTTCAGATATCAATACCTTTATGGGTAGAAACAGCATGGCGCTGAATCCTGTGATCCCTGGTCACGAGATCGGTGCTGTGATTGAGGCAGTAGGCGCTGGTGTGCCAGAGAATCTGAAACCAGGAATGGTGGTTACATGTAATCCCTATACGAATTGTGGTCATTGTGCCAGCTGCCGTAACAACCGTGTGAATGCCTGTCAGCATAACGAGACGTTGGGTGTTCAGCGTGATGGAGCGATGCGTGAATACATCGTACTGCCATGGCAGAAGATCATCCCAGCAGGCGAATTGTCCACAAAGACTTGTGCTTTGATTGAACCTATGTCTGTAGGTTTCCATGCTGTGAACCGTGGACAAGTGACAGATATCGATGTCGTGATGGTGATTGGTTGTGGAATGGTGGGATTAGGTGCCATCGTTCGTGCCGCACTTCGAGGCGCTACTGTGATTGCAGCTGATATCGATGATGAGAAGCTGGCTTTGGCTAAGCAGTTAGGGGCCACCTATGCAGTGAATACAAAGACTGAGGACGTGCATCAGCGTCTGTCGGAGTTGACAGGTGGCTATGGTCCTGACGTGGTGATTGAGGCAGTCGGATCTGTTCCTACTTATCAGTTAGCAGTTAATGAGGTTGCCTTCACAGGTCGTGTGGTTTGTATAGGTTATGCGAAGAGTGAGGTGTTGCTACAAACGAAGTACTTTGTTCAGAAAGAACTGGATATCCGTGGCTCGCGTAATGCGATGCCTGAAGACTTCCGTGCAGTCATTCATTATCTGGAGCGTGGAACCTGTCCTACTGACGAACTGATTACCAAAGTCATCAAGCCGGAAGAAGGGCTCGAAACCATGCGTTGGTGGAGCGAGAATCCTGGAAAAGTGTTCCGAATCCTTGTCAACTTTTCTGATTAGAATTGAACTTACTTCAGACAATACTAACAAACTAAACAATATCCTTTTTATGAAAACAAAGAGTAAACTTGTCGAGAAGAAATATCTCGTAACGTTTATCCTCGTGACATCGTTGTTTGCCCTGTGGGGATTTGCCAACGATATCACGAATCCAATGGTGGCGGCCTTTCAGACGCTGATGGAGATTTCTGCTGCAAAAGCATCGATGGTTCAGTTCGCATTCTACGGTGGTTATGCCACGATGGCTATTCCTGCTGCCCTGTTCATCCGCAAGTACTCCTATAAAGTCGGTGTGCTCATCGGTCTTGGACTCTATGCCGTAGGTGCGTTCCTGTTCATCCCCGCTGCACAGTTCCAGGAGTTCACTTTCTTCTGCATCTCGCTTTATATCCTCACGTTCGGATTGGCTTTCCTTGAAACTAGTGCAAACCCTTTCATCCTGTCACTTGGTTCGAAGGAAAACTCTACAAGACGTCTTAATCTGGCTCAGGCCTTCAATCCCGTAGGTTCCCTCTCTGGTATGGCTGTAGCTTCGTTCATTGTACTGCCAAACCTCATTTCCGACAAGCGTGATGAAGCAGGACAGATTATTTTTGGTGCCCTTTCTGATGCAGAGAAAGCTGATATCCGACTTCATGATTTGGCAGTCATTCGTGATCCATACGTAGCAATCGGTCTGGTAGTGCTTGTGATGTTCATCATCATTGCTCTCACCAAGATGCCTTCGCTGAAAGGCGAGAATGATTCAAAGACCAGTGCTCGTACTACGCTCTCTCGTTTGTGGAGCAACAGTATTTATCGTAATGGAGTGTTTGCACAGGTACTCTATGTAGCAGCTCAGATCATGGTATGGACATTCATCATCCAGTATGCCGACCACTTGGGCATCGATAAGGCTACAGCACAACGTTATAACATTGTGGCCATGTCTCTGTCGTTGACAGGTCGCTTCGTAGGCACTTACATCATGAAGTATGTTAACCAACGTCGATTGTTGATGATTTTTGGTGTAGGAGCTTCAATCTGTACGCTTGGTGCCATCTGTATTGAGGGCTTTTGGGGATTGTACAGCCTTGTCTGCATCAGCCTCTTCATGTCTATCATGTTCCCAAGCATCTACGGTATAGCCCTTGAGAACGTTAGCAACGAAGACACTTCACTGGGTGCAGCCTTCCTTGTGATGGCTATCGTTGGTGGTGCGTTGATGCCTCCTCTTCAGGGTTATCTTATCGACCAAGAGGTTATCTTCGGTATGCCAGCCGTCAATTTCTCCTTTATCCTGCCTTTCATCTGTTTCGTGCTGATTACCATCTACGGATTCCAGACATTTAAAGCGAGAGCAGTGAAGTGATGGACGGATATATTCAAAAACAATATGGCCAGCCAATGAAGCGCTATGTGCAGACACTCGATCTGCGCGACGACCCTGACATGATTCGAGAGTATCGCAAATGGCACTCTAAGGAACATCATTGGCGTGAGATTCGTGAGGGAATCAAGTCTGTCGGCATCCTTGAGATGGAGATTTATATTCTCGGTACTCGCTTGGTGATGATTGTCGACGCACCGCTCGACTTTGACTGGACAACAGCCATGAATAAGCTTGCCACTCTGCCTCGTCAGGCAGAGTGGGAGGCGTTCGTGTCCCGCCTTCAGGGGTGCAGCGCCGATGCGCGTAGCGATGAAAAGTGGCAAATGATGGAACGTATGTTTTATCTCTATGACTAAAGAATCTAACTAACAAATATAATCTGACAATTAACAAACAAACTATGAAGAAATCTACGTTACTACTTGCAGTGTTACTCTGCGCAACTGCTGCTTTTGGACAGCAATATCAAGTATTGGTGTCTGAGTCCGACGAACCTATGGCAACGGGTCAGTTCACCCCCGATTGGAATTCACTTCGTCAGTACGAAGTACCCGATTGGTTCCGCGATGCGAAGTTCGGTATCTGGGCTCACTGGGGTCCTCAGTGTGTGGAAGGATCGGGCGACTGGATGGCTCGAGAGATGTATATGGAAGGAAATGGTAAGTACAACTACCATCGTGAGCATTACGGTCATCCGTCAGAGTTCGGATTCAAAGATGTCCTGCCGCTATTTAAGGCAGAGAACTGGAATCCGGATGAGTTGGTGAAGTTCTACAAGGAGGTAGTCGGAGCGCAGTATTTCTTTGCGCTTGGCAACCATCATGATAACTTCGATCTTTGGGACAGCAAATATCAGGAATGGAACTCAAAAGCGATAGGTCCACATAAGGATATCCTTTATGGATGGTCACGTGCAGCTAAGAAAGCGGGTCTTCCGTTCGGTGTGTCATTTCATGCTGACCATGCTTGGACGTGGTATGAGCCGAGCCGCCGTTTCGACCTGAAAGGCAAGATGCGAGGCGTGAAGTACGATGGTTGGCTGACCAAGGAAGATGGCTATAAACCCAACGCGGATGGTTCTGCTAAATGGTGGAAGGGTCTCGATCCGCAGAAGCTCTATGCACAGGATCATGACTTCTCTAACAACACATGGGACAATGGTGCCATCCATTCTCAGTGGGGTTGGCAGAATGGCGCCAACATACCGACTCAGGAGTATATCACCAACTTCTACAATCGTACACTCGATGCCATCAATCGTTACAATCCCGATCTCATCTACTTCGATGTGACAGTTCTGCCCTTCTATCCTGTGAGTGATGCGGGTATGAAGATTGCTACCCACATGTACAACCATAGTGCCGCCCTTCATGGAGGAAAGAATCAGGCTGTCGTATTTGGAAAGATTCTTGATGATCAGCAGAAAGAAGCACTTGTGTGGGATGTGGAACGTGGAGCTCCTAATCAGATTATGGATCGTCCTTGGCAGTGTTGCAACTGTATTGGCGACTGGCATTACAACACAGGAGTCTACGAACGTAACGGTTACAAGAGTGCCGCAACAGTGGCTAAGTTGTTGGTTGACATTGTTAGTAAGAACGGTAACATGTTACTTTCGGTACCATTGAGAGCCGATGGTACTCCTGACGAGAAAGAATACGCCATCCTGCGTGAGTTCGGAGCTTGGATGAAAATCAATAGCGAGAGTATCGTGAAGACCCGTCCGTGGGTTAAGTTCGGAGAAGGTCCGATTGCAGAAGCAACTATCAACATCAACGCACAGGGTTTCAACGACGGCAACTACTCTAAGGCTGGTTCCGATGAGATACGTTTCACCCAGACAGAGAAGAACCTCTATGTGAGTGCCCTTGCGTGGCCAAAGGACCACACCATCACAGTTAAGAGTTTGGCCGAGGGAAGCAACCTCTTCCCACAGAAAATCTCAAAGGTTGAGCTCCTTGGTTATGGCAAGGTGTCGTTCCAGCGAACCAAGGATGCCCTCGTTGTCACCCTTCCTGCAAATAATCTCAACAACATCATGCCTGTGTTGAGAATTAAGAAGTAATCGTCTGTTACATAAAGAAAAATACGTGCCAACTATTTGATGTTGGCACGTATTTTTGTAAGGTAGGCTTGCATGTGGTCCTCGTCTTTCTTGTCGATGATGTCAATCAGTTCAGCCATCTCGTCGCGTATCTGGGATACCTGATCTTTCGTATAGGGGTTGAACAGGATTTCGCGTAACAGGGTGTCGTCCTCACTCAGTACCCCTTGTGCGATGAGCATGTGGCGCTTGAAGGTGGTTCCTGGTGCATCCTGATGCTTCATCACGGCAGCGAAAGCGAAGGTGGAGATGAACGGGATGGAGAGTGAGTAGGCCACTGTGCGGTCGTGTTCGTCGAACGTATATTCGCAGATGTGGAGACCGAGACGTGAATAGAGTTCCTTGAAGAAACAGCGTCCCATGAAGTCGCCTTCGTTGATGATGATGGCGTTTTCGTTGCTCAACTGTCCGAGGTTGGCAAAAGTAGGACCGAACATCGGGTGGGTGCTCACGTAGTGGAATCCGCTTTCCTCGTAGAATTCCTTGAAGCCGGTTTTTACAGAGCTGATATCGCTGAGGATGCAGCTCTTGGGTAGGTGAGGGATGACCTGACGGAATACGTCGAGTGTATGTTTCAACGATACGGCATTGATAACTAAGTCAGGACAGAACTCGTCAATCTCGTCCAACGACGTGAATCTTTGGCAGTTGTAGGTGAAGCGCAGTCGTTGAGGGTCGATGTCGTAAACTGCTACTTCGTGTTCGAAGCTGAGCAGGTCAATGAAGAAAGAACCCATCTTACCTGCTCCCAATATTAGTATTTTCATACAGACCCCCTCCCCGCTCCCCCTTAGGGGGAGAGTAGAATGTTTTTGTGGGGAGGATTCTACTTTATGTTTGTTAATTGTTTATTATTTAGTAACCACTCCCCGCCCTAAAGGGAGGGGTTTAGGGGGAGGGTCTTCTTTACTTCATTACTTCCACTTGCTGTCGTACTGACTCTTCGTGGATGGTTTCGAATATTTCTTTGATACAATCTGCACCGATACCCATGAGCGAACCCTGTGCGCCGCGTTTCTCGAGGATTTCGTTGTAGCGGCTGGCCTGAATGATAGTCATAGAGTGCTCCTTCTTGTACTGACCGATTTCACGGCTGATGCGCATCCGTCGTGCGAGCAAGTCGATGAGACTGTCGTCGATTTCGTCAATCTGCTTACGCAGGGCGATGATGTTCTCTGTAGTCACGACTTTTTCGCGGATGACGAGGATGCTGAGGATATAGTCGAGGATGTCGGGCGTAACCTGTTGGCTGGCATCGCTCCATGCTGCGTCAGGGTTGCAGTGACTCTCTACGATAAGTCCGTCCATACCCATGTCGAGTGCCTGTTGGCAGAGGGGTGCGATGAGGTCGCGACGTCCACCGATGTGACTTGGGTCGCAGCAAATCGGCATGTTGGGAATGCGACGGTGCAGTTCGATTGGAATCTGCCACATCGGGAGGTTACGATAAATCTTCTTGTCGTAGCTGGAAAAACCGCGGTGGATGGCACCAAGCTTCTTGACACCTGCGTTGTTGATGCGTTCGAGTGCTCCAATCCATAGCTCGAGGTCTGGATTCACTGGGTTCTTCACGAGCACAGGATTATCTACCCCCTGCAGTGCATCTGCAAGTGCCTGTACAGCGAAGGGGTTTGCTGTGGTGCGGGCTCCTATCCACAGGATGTCGACTCCGTACTTCAGTGCCAGTTCTACATGTTCAGGTGTTGCCACTTCTGTAGCAACCAACATGCCTGTCTCGTCCTTTACTTGTTTCAGCCAGGGGAGTGCTTTCTCTCCGTGTCCCTCGAAGCCTCCTGGTTTCGTGCGGGGTTTCCATATACCAGCTCTGAACATGTGGCATCCTTTCTTTGCCAACGCTTTAGCTGTGGTCATCACTTGTTCTTCTGTCTCTGCAGAACATGGTCCTGCAATGATGAATGGACGTGGATTGTCGCTTGGGAAGTTCAAAGATGTTAATTCCATATTCTTCAATTTTTCAATTCTTTAATTCTATTTAGTGCTTCCTGCATCTTCTCATCTTTGGCACAGAGGCTGATGCGGATGTAGCGTTCGCCGTTGGAGCCGAAAATGAAGCCTGGGGTGATGAACACCCGTGCTTCGTGGAGCACACGCTCTGTGAGGTCTTCCACGTTGGCGATGCTGTCGGGAATCTTGCCCCAGAGGAACATGCCTTGCTGTGTGGGGTCGAACTGGCAGCCGAGTTGTGCCATGATTTCCTCTGCAATCTTACGACGAGAAGCGTAAGTGGCTATGTTGGCCTCTGTATGCCAATCGTCAGAGTTCTCGTATGCTTGTGCGGCAGCGAGTTGAAGCGGGCGGAAAGTGCCTGAGTCGATGTTCGACTTAATCTTCAGTATCCACTGAACGAAGGTGGAGTTTGTTGCCAGCATGCCCACACGCCATCCTGGCATGTTGTGGCTCTTCGACATTGAGTTGAACTCGATGCAGCATTCCTTTGCTCCAGGCACCTGAAGGATGCTGAGGTGCTCGTCTCGGTTCAGGATGAACGAGTAAGGGTTGTCGTTCACGATGATGATGTTGTGACGGCGTGCGAAGTCCACCAGCTGCTGGTACAGCTCACGAGTGGCGCGTCCACCTGTCGGCATGTTGGGGTAGTTGGTCCACATCAATCGGAATTTACCATTTGACGATTTATCATTTACGATTTCTTCCAACTGGTTGAAGTCAGGATGCCATCCGTTGCTCTCCAACAGGTCGTAGTTCACGATTTGCTGGCCAAGAATCTTACTCAGGGCTGTGTAGGTGGGGTATCCAGGATTTGGTACCAACACCTTGTCGCCTGGGTTGCAGAGGGCGAGTGTGACATGAAGGATGCCCTCCTTGCTGCCGATGAGAGGCTGAATCTCTGTTGCAGGGTCAAGGTCTACGTTATACCAACGTTTGTAGAACTTTGCCATCGCATTTCTCAGTTCAGGGATGCCCACGGTGGGTTGGTATCCGTGAGCGTCGGCTTTCTTAGCGTTCTCGCACAGTGTTTGTATTGTGGCTGGTGAAGGAGGCATATCCGGACTTCCGATGGCAAGGCTGATGATGTCCTTTCCTTCGGCATTGAGTCGTGCCACTTCCTTCAATTTGCGGCTGAAGTAGTATTCACTTACAGCGCTGATTCTGTCAGCAGGTTTAAATTCCATCTCTTATGTCGTTTTTATGTTGCTCAAAATAAAAGTCCCACTCTGTTCGAGCGGGACCGTATATTTCTTAACTCTTAATTCTTAATTCTTAACTCTATTTTTGCATACATACGATTGCCCGCTCTTACTTGTTCTGAAAGTAAAAGTAATAGTAATAATATGTTGCAAACCATCGATTCATTTTTCGCTTCATTTTGTTTTCGGCTGCAAAATTATTGCTAATAATTGATTTGACCAAACAATTTGCAAGAAAAATGCATTTTTTAATGATAAAATGCTCATTTTCTATATACTTTTTGCGTTTTCAAACAGTCTTTCCCCCTAATCCTTCTCTTTTTGTATTACTTGGTTTACCCTCTTTCTTACCTGTGAACAGCTCGCAGCTTCTCTTATTCACTTTGGACATCTACTTCACCCACACTTTCTTTCCATCCACAATATACACTCCCTTTGGGAGCAAAGAGGGTGTAGAGAGGACTGAGTTAATAGAGATTCTCTGTCCTTTGAGGTTGAAAATTCCTCTCTCCATAGAGGGGGAGTCGGAGGTGGTCTCCTTTATCTTGGTTTCTTCCTCCGTGAGTGCTACGATGTTCGTGAAGTCACTCCAAGGAGTGGTGGATTTATAGGCATCGAGTGCAGATGCTGGTACGTGAAGGGTGGATTGGGTATTTCCATTGAAGTGAAATACATTATATGTTGCTGTTTCCGGAACCTGTTCTGCATAGCACCACACATCAATCACAGGGGAGAATGAATAGCTGAACGCATTTGCCTCAATTCTCTTGATGCCCTTTCCTAAAATAACTGATTGTAGATTCATACAAGCAGAAAATGCGGATTCTCCGATGGTTTCTACAGAGTTGGGGATGGCTACAGATCTCAAATTTTCACACTCCATAAACACACTTTCTTGTATGTCGATGATTCCTTCTTCAAACTCAATGTATTTGAGATCCCTGTCTCGATAACAAAGGCCTTCTTCTATCGTCGTGACACGATAGATTTCGTTCTCTGCCTGTACCGTTCCTGGGATGGTAATCCTGTCTGTATTCTGTACGACGATATTGACCACTGATGCTGTGTGGTCTTCGGGATGGAATACATATTGGATAGCAGATATATAATCAGTTTCTTCCTCCTGACCGATTGCTACAATATGCTTGAAATTACTCCATGGGGCAGTGGTCTTGAATTCCTCAAGAACATCAGCCGGAACATGCAGTACTGCATCCGGATTGATATTGTCAAAGGCGGTCTCATCAGCATCAGGGAGCACGCCCGTAGTGCAATAAATATCCGTGACACTGCGGCATCCGTCAAAACAATGTCCTCCGATGGATGTCTCCTTACACTGGATGTTAATTGTCGTTGCTGAAGCGCATCCTGAAAATGCAAAGTCACCGATTGCGGTCAGGGAATATGGTAGCGTAATGTCCGTCAGTCGTTTACAGTCTGCAAAAGCTCCCTCACCTATGTACTTGATGTTCTCAGGCATAACAAATGAAGTCAGTGCGTAACAGTCGGAGAAAGTATAATCCTCTATTGTCTCAAGGATGCGTGGCATCTGAATGGACTGTAAGTTGTAACAACCAGCAAATGCAAATCGGCCTATGAAATTGATGCTATTAGGCATTTGGACAGAAGTAATCCCTGTACATCCATGAAAGGCATCAGGATTGATTTGGGTAACCCGATAGGAACGGTCTTCATGTTTGGTAATGAGAGGGATGACAATCTCTGCCACAGGTGATTGTGAACTATACCCAACAGCTGCAGTCATAGTTGTTTTATCGTATAGATAGCCCAATTCCCAGTCCTCGTCGATTATGGACACACTGTCATCGATTGCGACAATCTCGCGGAATTTATTCCATGGGTACAGAGCCTTGTATTCCTCAATGCTCCGTGATGGCACATGAAGGCATCCCATGATGGTGTCGCTGCGTAGGTAACCAAACTGAGCAAATTCTGTGTTTGTCCTTGGTGGATAGAGGGAACGGCAATAGACGTCTTCTACTGTATTACAGCCAGTGAATGCCATTAAATCAATAGTAGTAATACCTGCAGGAATATCTATATTATGGAGCTGTGAACAATGATAGAAAGTAGAGCCTTCTATTTGCGTAACCTTTTCCGGTATGACGATTGACCGAAGGTTTACACATTTACTGAACAGGCTTCCAGAGAGACGTTTAAGACCAACAGGAAGAACCACAGAAGTAAGACTCTCACATTCGGCAAAAGCAGCATTACCGATTAAGTTCACGCTGTTGGGGACAGTGACGGTCTTCAGGCGGGAACAATTACTAAACGCACCACCTTCGATAGTCAGCAGGCTATTCGGAAGTTCTATCTCTTCCAGCTTACTGCAACGACTAAACGCACCTTGACCAATAGTCAGGACGCTGCTTGGAATAATGATGGTCTCCAATCTACTGAAGCCATAACATAACAAATCACCAATGCTTGTTATGCCCTCTTCTATTTCCACACGGCATATTCTATCAGCATATTTCTTCCATGGGCGGTTGTCTTTTGCGTATTGACGGTCGCTCGTCTGCATGCCGCCATATCCTCGGAAGAAGAGTGTGTCATCATCCAGTACCCACGTGACATTGTCACCATTACGTCCCCAAGTGCCAAAAGTTATGACCTTGGCATTAGTCTGTATGGGCAAGATTGTCATCAAACATAATATGGGAAGAAGCTGTTTCATTGTAATTAGGGTAAGTTTAGTTATATATCGATTGCAAAAATACAACAAAACGTTTATTCCACCAAACAATTTTTAAAATTTTTTCCCCCTTCAAAAGTATTCACTTACCCAATTACCCAATTATGACATTTACATTTTCAACAAAGAGCTATCAGCAAATGAAAATGTGAAAAAGTTGACAGGCTCTCTTGCTCCTAAAAATTGCTACCCTTAAGGGAAAATTTTGCAGCCCCTAGGGGAAACAAAAAATAGGAGCCCCCTCTTTGCTCCTGTTGCTCTCGAAAAAAGCTTAAATTATCGATAAACTGTTGTTTTCCCCCGTTTTTTACAACTTACAGATATAAATAAGGTAGGATGTAAGAATTATTTCGTAACTTTGCTGACTGAAAACTAAATTGCCTAATTAAATGCGTTTTACAAGTAACATTATTAACAATTATAATCAAACTACCGAAAGAATGAAAAAAACAATCAAATGGTCCATTGCCTGTTTGATGGTAATGGTGTGCTTGCAGGTGGCTGCACAGCCCGAAGGCAAGTATTATCTGTACAACACCGCTTGCAAGGTGTTCCTCAGCCGTTCGGCTACGGGCGCTAACGTTGATGCGTTCGGTATTCCTGTTGAAATCAAGAAAGGTACGTCGGGCTATTCGCTGATGTTCCTCGACAACGGTCGCTATGTAGCTCAGAGCGGCACAGCGGTTAAGGGCGATCAGTCGAGTGCTGCCTACGCTACCATCTCTGAAGTAGAAGGTGGCTACACCGTGGCTTTCACTGCTGACGAGTTGATGGGTGTGGATCAAGGCACCGATCCTACATTGGTTTGTAAGAACGAACCACAGTCATTGAGCTTCCCATGCTTGTGGGAGTTTAAGACTCAGGCAGAGCGCGACGCCATCGTCACAGCAAATGAGCAGGCTCAGATTGAGGCAGTAGCAAAGGCTGCAGGCATTAAGTTGGCAGCAGAGGGTGACAAGAAGGCACTGTTTGAAGAGGCGCTGAAGGCTTACACAGAGGAGGCTGCAACTGAGTTGGTGGCTAATCCTACATTGGCAACTAGTCAGGAAAACTGGACAGTGAATGTGTTGGCAGGAAATCAGAACATTTCCTACAATTCACAGCCAATGACGTTGTATCAGAACACCGCAATGGAGATTTCTCAGACCATCGATGTGCCTAATGGTATCTACAAGGCTACCATCCAGAATACTTTCCGTGCTTCTGGTATGGAATATCTCTACAATATGGCTAACAACGAGAAAATCACCATTTGTAATGCCTATTTCGCAGCAAATGACAATAAAGTACAGGCTGTAGAGTGGACAACGGTTAGTACCTCCACTTCTAAACCTTACTCTCGTAGTCATTTCGAAAACTTCACAACCAATCCTATCTACACCACAACAGTGTGGGCATACGTGAAGGATGGTAAACTGACACTGAAGTATGCAGTTCCAGCTATCAGCAGAAGTGATATTGTGCAGAATACATACGGCTCTAACTGGTTCACCTTTGCGAATGTAACGCTCACTCGTTACTTCAAGGCATCGGAGGCAGCAGCAGAGCAGTTTGATGTCTACAATGCGATTGCTGACCAGTCGTCAGACCCAAGTTCATACTATGCAATAGTTGATGGACTCAAGGCTCAGTTGGCAGCAGGTAGCCTGTCGGATGAAGATGTGACTAACGCAAAGGCTACACTCCGTGCTGAACTCTTCAAGCTGATGAAGAATGTTCCTGCTAAAGCTGGTCAGTACGACATCACAAGCTTCGTGAATAACCCAGCGTTTGCCAATGGTGTGAAGGGTTGGACCATTACCAGCAACACCTTCAAGTTGGCAAACGGCCTTGTAGAGTACTTCGGAGGTAGCAAGTCTGCCCGTATTTCGCAGATTATCAAAGACATGCCTGCCGGCGAATACACAGTGAAAGTACAGGGCTTCTATCGTAACGGCGAGTGGAAGCAGGCTTTGGCTAACTATGAGCGTGGCAAGGATGTCATCAAGGGTAATCTCTACATCGACAACTTCCAGACCAATATTTCGCCACTGAAGAGTATCTTCGCTGACGGATGCTACATGTTGGTTGGTAAGCACCATAAATCTGCCGATGTCTATGCAGTCGTAAGCGGACTTGGTTATCCACACAGCCATTATGTTGATGCAAATAACCGTTCTAACTACATCAAGACTCCAGATATTGCCAAGCAGGCAATCGATCACGGACACTATTGGAACGAGTTTACTGCTACTCATGCTGAGGACGGCAACCTCACGATTGGTGTAAGCATGGTTACAGGTGCTCCAAACGAGACATGGATTGTTCTCGACAACTTCCGTCTCTATTACGGCACTCCAGCTCCTGTTACCGTCACCGAGGAGACCTCTCAGGCTGACGATACTTACTCAGGCGTTGTACTGAAGAAGCAGTTCAAGGCAGGTGAGCTGACTCCGTTGGCTGTTCCTTGCAACATCCCTGCATCGAAGTTCAAGGCTGTCTATGCTATCGGATCGCTCGACGTGAATACTCAGAAGGCAGTGCTCTGTCCTGTTGACCACGTCTCAGCAAACGTTCCTTGCTATGTAGTGGCAGATGCGGACGTTGATGAGATTGTTGTTGACGAGCCTACTTACATCGCAGCAGCTCAGCCCGATCAGATTCCAGTGATGTGGGATGGTGGAATCGTTTACCGAGTTCCTGGAACCTTTACATGGAAGACAGAATCTTTTGACGAGAAGGAGTACGACGCATCACAATTCACCAACTTCGAATATGTTGATGCCAACAATATGGTATTCGCAGCAAACATCGAGAACCTCCGTGCTCGTCAGTTCCTGGAGAACACCAAGTATCCTGAGCCTGATACGAAGTCGGTGATTGAAAACTACTTCAAGCCAGCTCCTCCACGTCTCGACATTCCTCACAACATTGGTGTACCTGTACCAGCAGCTAAGGTGAAGAATGCAGTTGTGAAGTATGGTCTTCAGAAGGACCTCAGCGATGCAACAACTCGCATGGTGCTCGATGGTTCAGATATGGCTTACATGCCAAACCTTATCCCAGGCAACGTTTACTACTTCCAGGTTGAAGCAGACGGCGCAGTGCTGAAGAGTGGTAAGTTCTTGGTTCAGGGTCCTGTTCGTATGATCTATGCACCAAGTATCAACAACATCCGCGATATCGGCGGTTGGCCAGTTCAGAACGGTAAGATTGTTCGCTACGGACTGATCTATCGTGGTGGTGAGGCAAATGGTCTCCACCCATCAGTAGCAGAAGACCGTCAGACACTCATCGACCTCGGTGTAGGTGCTGAAATCGACCTGCGTAAGGACGAGAACTACGACAGCGGTCCAGGTGCGGTAGGTAAGTGTGCCTTCGGATTCCCAGCAGCTGACTATTTCTTCAAGAAAGGCGGTTACGACTGTAAGCTCGAGCACATGAGCGACGCTAATTCAAAGGCTCGCTACAAGCAGTGGTTCCCATTCATCCTTAACCACATCAAGGAAGGAAAGGCTGTTTACTACCACTGTGTATGGGGTGCTGACCGTACAGGACTTGTATCTGTATTGCTCGAAGGTCTCCTTGGTCTCACTCAGGAGCAGATGAACCTCGAGTACGAGCTCACTTCACTCTCATTCGCAGGTCTCCGTCCAAAGAGCGGATATGCAGATGGTGACCACCAGAAGCTGATTGAGTATGTCAAGGCTTTGGAAGGCGAGACCCTCCGCGATAAGTTCGACACCTATTGGACCAAGCAGGTAGGTATCACGATGGAAGAGATTGAAGAGTTCCGCAGCATCATGTTGATGGATCCTGTCGAAACAGGTATCAAGGGTGTAGAACTCGAGGAGAAGGCTACTCCATCTGGTATCAAGAGTGTCTTCAGCATCAGCGGTACACAACTCCCAACTAACTCACTCAACCAGAAGGGTGTCTATGTTGTGAAGTACAACAACGGAACCTCTCAGAAGGTAGTTGTGAGATAAGCATTCATAGCTTCATTATATTATAAGGTGTGGCTCCAAAGACGAACCACACCTTATATTTATGAAGATACTCATAAATGGGGGTTGTGTAATTAAGAAAAAAAGCGTAACTTTGCGCTCGAATTAGAATTCGATTGCGAAATAAGAAAGAGGAGTTAAAGTTTGTGTTTATGGACAGGAATGAATTCAAACCAACTGACAGGTTTTACCGGATTATTGAGTGCGACTACCGCTTGATGCAGGTTGTGGCGCGTTTCAACATCACGATGGGATTTGGCGACAAGACTGTGAGTGAGGTCTGTCACATGCACAATGTCGATGTGCATACGTTTCTGGCGGTGGTCAATCAGGTCGTTTATGATTTGAATGCCTCGCCTAAGAAGGTGTCGCTTGATTTGGTCAATATGGGTTCGTTGTTGGATTACCTAAAGCGGACACATACTTATCTGATGGACCATCAGTTGCCTCAAATGCGTAAGACGCTCTTCACCGCAATGGACTGTTCGTTGCAGAACGAAGTGGCCTTCCTGTTGGTGAAGTATTTCGATATGTATGTTGCTGAGGTGCAGTCTCATGTGGCACATGAGGAGCACGAGGTGTTTGCCTATGCAGAGAGTCTGATGAGTGGGTCGTATGTGGAGGAGGAAAAGCAAGTGACTCATCGCCATAACTCGGACTTCGTGGCCAAACTGCACGAGTTGATTCAGATGTTTCTTCAGTACTATCCACAGGAAGGAATCAACGAGGAACTGAACGACGTGGTGTATAATCTCTACCGCATTGAGGAGGACATACGGATTCATTGTCAGATAGAAGACGAGATGCTGTTGCCGCTTGTGCGAAAGCTGGAACGCAAGCGAATGAGTCAGCATCATCATACGGATGGAGGAAACCATACAGCAACAGCAGAGAATGCTTCGAAGATGCTGTCTGATCGTGAACAGGCCATCGCTGTATGTGTGGCGAAGGGTCTGTCGAATAAGGAAATTGCTGACCAGCTGAACATCAGTTTCAATACCGTCACCACCCATCGTCGCAATATCGCCCGTAAACTGAATATCCATTCTTCAGCAGGTATCGCTATCTTCTGTGTAGTGAATAAATTGGTGACATTAGAAGAAATCAAGCTATAAGCATAACGCCTCAGAAGCTATTGGAAGCGGCTTTACTCATTTTTGAGTATTGCCGCTTCTGTGTTTTTGCCGTACCTTTGCAAAAAATTTGAAGCACAATAAAAAGAAAATGGATTATAATAGGTTTTTGCACAAGGGAGCGATTATATTTGCTGTGATGGGAGTCACGGTAAGTGCGTCTGCTCAGTCATCAGAGAAGACATCGCGTCTTTCGCTTGGTGGTTATGGTGAGGCTGTGATGACTCGCAACTTCTATAGTGATAATATATATAGGTACACACGCGCGGGCGACCATAAGGACGATCCGAGTCATGGACGTTTCGACCTTCCTCATGTGACACTGAATATAGGCTACGACTTCGGACACGGATGGACGATGGGTAGCGAGATAGAGTTCGATCACGGCGGTACGGAATCGGCTGTAGAGATGGATGCCGATGAGGCAGGCGAATACGAGGCAGAGACAGAGAAGGGTGGAGAAGTGGCTCTGGAGCAGTTCTGGATTAACAAACGGTTCGGACAAGGTGAATTCAACATCAAGATGGGTGAAATCGTGGTACCTGTGGGTGCAACCAACAAGAGTCACATGCCTACTGAGTTCTTCACCTGCTATCGTCCTGAAGGTGAGAACATCCTCTTCCCTTGCACTTGGCATCAAGTGGGTGTTTCGTTGTGGGGACGTGTGAGCGATTGGCGTTATGAAGTTCAGTTCCTTTCTGGACTTGACTCAGAACGTTTCGGTAGCCAGAGTTTCGTACATTATGGTGCTACCAGTCCATACGAGTTTAAGATTGCGAACAACTATGCAGCATCCATGCGTATCGACAACTACTCGATAAAAGGTCTGCGCCTGAGTCTTAGCGGCTATTTTGGCAGCACGTTCAAGAACACACTTCGTTCGATAGGTACTACATATAATAAGGTGAAGGGTAACCTCGCAATTGGCTCGTTCGACTTTATGCTCGACCGCTGGAATTGGATTGTACGTGGAAATGCCGACTATGCTTATCTGAGCGATCATGTAGCCATTACATCATTCAACAAGAACTTTCCAACCCATTCAGGACAGGACGGAAGTCCATCGAAGCATCAACCCGTTGCCAAGAACGCCTATTCTGTAGGCATCGAGGCAGGATATAACATCTTCTCGCAAGTGCAGAAGCTGAAAGACACGCAGAAACTCTATCTCTTTGGTCGATTCGAGAAATACAACTCTTACGCAGCAGGACGTCAGAAGTCGGCTTACGGATGGTGCGACAATACCCGTGTGGCTTTGGGTGTGAACTACTATCCTGTGAAGGAAGTCGTTGTGAAAGGTGAGTGGAGTGAACGCTTCCTCAAGAGCGACTACAACAACGAACCGAGAGTGTCGATAGGTGTTGCCTATTGTGGATGGTTCTTGTAAAAAGGACTTCTGCTCCCTCCTTTCAAGGAGGGCTGGGGTGGATCTAAAAATAGCAAAATAGGGAATAGTTCAATAAGAAACAATAGTCAATAGAAAATAGTTAAATAGTAAATAAAATGATGAAACAGAAAGTATTACTCAGTATCGCAGCCATGATGGCTGCAATGCTCTCGTTCACCGCTTGTAGCGATGATGACGACAACAACAATGAGAACGAACAGGCTGCAAAGGAGACCTTCCTCGTAACAACCAATCAAGAGATGGTAAGCAAAACAGTTCTGCCTATCTACACCAACCTGATGAATGCCAACGAGCAGTTGGTGGATGCCATTGATGAAATGGATACACAGGAAGATGTGAACAATGCATGTGCCCTTTGGAAGAAAGCACGTCAGTATTGGGAGCAGTCTGAGTCGTTCCTCTATGGTCCAGCTACGGACTTCGGAATCGACCCTCATACCGACACATGGCCATTCGACCGTGCTGCGTTCGATAACTACATTTCACGCTATCCTGATCTTGCAGAGGATGAGGATGCACAAGCTATTGTAGCTGAGGCTATCGCAACAGGTCAGAGCCTCACAGGTTTCCATGCTGTGGAGTATCTGTTGTTCCGCGAAGGCCAGCCTCGTCAGATTTCAGCTATTACTGATAATGAGAAGTGGTTCTGCCTGACAGCTGCACAAGATCTCTACCTCGCATCCGTGAAACTCGTTTCTGCATGGGGTGGAACAGTCAATGAGGAGCAGAAAGAGATGCTTGAAGAAGCTGAGTTCGAATCCCGTAACTACGGTGAGAACTTCGTCAATGCAGGTAAGGCAGGTTCTACCTATTCTACCATCACGTTGGCGTCCGTACAAATTCTTGAAGGATGTCAGGATATCCTCGATGAGGTTGCGCACTCAAAGATTGGTCACCCTTACACAGGTGAGGACAAGAACTACATCGAGTCGCCTCATGCCTACAACTCTGTTCAGGACTTCTATGATAACGTACTCTCATGTGCCTTTGCTATCAATGGTGGTGCTGATAAGACGACTTCGTATGCTGCGACTTCGCTGATGGCATACGCCATGAGCCATTATGCAAAAGAAGCTGCTGATGTGAAAGCCGCATTCGAAACGGCACTCTCGAAGGTGAACAGCATGCGCCGTCCGTTTGCACTGTACTATCAGGACAAGTCGGCAGGTGATGCCATCGAAGCCATCGAGGCTTTGGACGATGCCATCGATGCCTTGAAGAAGAAACTTCAGGAATCCTAAGCAACATGCTTGGAATTACACATAAGCCATATAAATATATCTAAATTATCAAATCACACCCTCCATGGCTCTCCCCTTTCAAGGGGAGCGGGGAGAGGATCTGGATCTATGAAAGGAAAAGTGTTAGTTTATGCCAGTTTGCTCAGCATGGGATTCTGGGTGTCGTGTTCAGAGGAGAAAAGTACTCCGGAACAGCCCAAGGATCTGGAGAAGGAACTGAGCGAGGAATACTATTCAGGAGGTGAGTTGGGAACCGTGTTCAATGCAACGGCGAGTGCTTATCAGCAGCCGACCCCCGCATGCGAAGATGCCACGTTCCTGTATTTCTTTAAGAAGGGTGAGACCCTCTTTGAACGCGACTTCAATCAGACAGAAGGTACTGCGTTCTATGGCCTTGGCCCTGTTTATGTGCGTAAGGGCTGTCTGTATTGCCATCCTGCCTACGGGCACGGGAAGCGCCAGACGGAGTATCGTGAGTCGACCATGGGAAACGGTTATCTGCTGGTCATCTACGACAAGACAACCAATGCTTATATCCGTTCAGTAGCAGGAATGCCTCAGACAGCAGCTGTAGCTCCGTTCAAGGCTCCGATTGACGAGAAACAGATTCAGATTGAATGGCTTCAGTATACCGATGAGTGGGGCAACAAGTTCCCTGACGGGGAGACCTACGACCTGATTTATCCTGAGGTGACCATCCCTCAGTCGGCTTTTTATGCGCCCATCATCGCAGCACGTGGTGGACAGAACGTGGAGATTCCGATTGAGGATGTGGGGGTGCGCCTCGAATCGACTATCGGCATTTATGGAACAGGTCTGACAGATGCCATTCCTGACAGCGCCATCACCAATGAGTGGGTACGTCAGAGCCAGTATTTCAATTCAATAGGGAAGACCGATGCACTGAATCCTGCCTATTGGAATCAGGCGAACAACGAGTGGGTGAGCTACTACAGCGGTCTGACTGGTACGAAGTATGTGCGTCGTTATACCTATGCGATGACACGTGGACCAATCCTTGATGCAGCAGGTGCGAATGCCATCTGGAACATTACGAACGTGACACGCTCCGACCGTCGTTACCATTATCTCGACCTCAACTTCAATGCGAAGGCACAGACGCATTCCTATTATGCTGAGGCTTCTTCGAAGGACCCCGATGTACAACGTGACTTCTACAAATACTTCCCTCAGGAGCGGAAGACAGGTGATGTGGAAAAAGATATCTACAACTACCTGACGAGTAATACTCTGGATGCCGAGATGAGCGATGGTGATTATCGTGCCTTCATGGTTTGGCATCGTGGGTTGGCTGTTCCAGCAGCACGAGACCTCGACAAGCCAGAGGTGCAACAAGGAAAGAAAATCTTCACGGCAATAGGGTGTGCCTCCTGTCATCGTCCTTCATGGACAACAGGTGATGATGAGATACACGATCCAAACGGAAAGTTCGGCAACGATGATATGCCACGCTATCCGCATCAGAAAATCTGGCCATATACCGACTTCGTACAGCATCGCCTGTTCATGAAGAACGATATTCGCACAGGCTGGTGTCGTACCACACCGCTTTGGGGACGCGGCCTGAGCAAGCTCTGTACAGGAGCTGACGACCGTCTGCACGATTGCCGTGCACGTACAGTTACAGAGGCTATCATGTGGCACGGATCGAAAGAATCGGATGCGCGTAAAGCCACAGAACGGTTCCGTAACCTCTCTAAGTCGGAGCGTGATGCCGTGGTGAAGTTTATCAATTCAATTTAAACTAAGAACTGTTTTCAAAGTCAAAAAGAGAGTGAAGCTAAAGATTGAAGTGAACTTGAAGAAAATCGTATTTGCAATATTCGTGGCAGTGATTGGCGTGCTGGTCACTGCTACTGTGCTGGAGAAAATCTACGGCACCCCATTCGTCATGGAGCATATCTATGGCGCATGGTGGTTTATTGCGTTGTGGGCGTTGCTGTGTGTGGGGTGCATTGGGACGATGATTAGGACCCCCCGTCCCCCTTTACTTCTCCATCTTTCTTTTGTACTGATATTGGTTGGTGCATTGGTGACTCATCTGTTTGGAGTGCAGGGGTCTGTCCATCTGCGCAAAGGTGAATCGACCGATATGATGCTGAACGACGAGAAGCAGATGGTGGAGCATCTGCCGTTTACGTTGCAGCTCGTCGACTTTCAGCTGAAGACCCATCCTGGCACCCAGTCACCCATGGATTATGTCTCGACCATCAACACCTCATCCGACGAAGAGATGGTGGTGTCGATGAACAATATCGGCTCGTGCCAGCATTATAGGTTCTATCAGTCTGGTTATGACTCCGACCTGCAAGGCTCATACCTGGCAGTCAGTCACGACCCTTGGGGCATCGGCATCACCTATACAGGCTATGCGTTGCTGCTCTTATCGATGCTGTGGATGATGATTAGGACCCCCCGTCCCCCTTTAGGGGGAGACAAGGTTCAAGGTTCAAGGTTCAAAGCCCCACTAGCACCCCCTTCGGTTCCCCCGTTATCGGGGGACAGGAATCCCAAGGGGGAGAAACGGTTCCCCCTAAAGGGGGTTAGGGGGTCAAAGGGGGTTAGGGGGTCTCTCATCGCTCTTTGTTTCCTTCCCTTTGCATTCGTCTCTTGTACGGCACTCCAACCCCTTGCTGAACGCATCTATGCAACCATCAACCACTTGCGTCCATTAGCCCTCGTGTTGCTCTCTGTCGGTTTCCTCTCCTACATTGTCAGCCTTGTCTGCACAAGCCGTCAACGACTCATGCCCAGTTGGTTCAGCATCCAGCTATCAGTTTGCCACATTGTTGCGTTTGTCTATCTCCTTCTCTTCATCACGCTTCGTACCATCATCGCAGGCCACATCCCTCTGACCAATGGGTTTGAGGTGATGCTGTTCATGTCGATGTGTAGCCTTGCGTTCCCCCTAAAGGGGGTTAGGGGGTCCGTTTCAAAGTTCCCCCTAAAGGGGGTTAGGGGGTCTGTTTCTGGTCTCGCCCTATTGGTGGCCACGATGAGTCAGTCCGATTCGCAGATAGAGCCCATCGCGCCCGTCCTCGATTCGCCGCTGCTCAGCATCCATGTGAGCCTCGTCATGCTGTCATACACCCTCTTTGCCTTCCTTGCACTCAACAGCATAGCTGCGCTGATCACTCGCTCCTCTCACCCTTTGGGGGAGTCGGAGGGGGCTTATCAACTATCAACTATCAACTATCAACTAAAGTTAGCTGTCTTCCTCCTTGCTGCCGGCATCATCCTTGGAGCCATCTGGGCCAACCAGAGTTGGGGACGCTATTGGGGATGGGATCCAAAGGAAGTGTGGGCACTCATCACCCTGATGGTCTATGCCATCCCGTTGCATTTCAAGTTCCCCCTAAAGGGGGTTAGGGGGTCCATTTACCTCATCCTCGCTTTTCTCTCCGTCCTCATCACCTATTTTGGCGTCAACTTCTTCCTTGGCGGCATGCACAGCTATGCGAATGGGTGATACTTTTTTCTTATAGAATGTCTTTAGTACGTCGGCTTCGTACTCTTAGTACGACGTGTGCGAACTCATAGTACGTCCCGTGCGTACTGACAGTACGAAGCGTGCGTACTATGAACGCACTACGTGAATAGATGTCGTGTATCAGAACTTTCGCCTTTGTTGGCTATGAGCAACACGGCTTGTTGTTCCCAACGAATGGTTTTTCCCTGTGGGCAGAAAAATGGTAGGAAATGAAGGGAATTGTCATGATATTAACCAATTTTTTGGTGGATTGGTAGAAAAATGATATCGAAATGCAGTTTTTTGTAGAAAAATGTATTTGGAATTGAAAAATATGCTTACCTTTGCACCCGAAATGAAAAATGAAGAAAAAATGAAAGTCGGTTTGGTATATAGGAACACATTCGATTTCCTGAGCGCGTTTGGTAATCAGGGTTCGAATAATAAGAAGAACTCGAATAATAATTGGGTTCTCGCTTATGCGTTGTGTCCATCAACCAGTCCGATGGACTTGAAAGAAAAAATCAGAGTATGATTCGCATAGGATATATATAGAAAAAGGAATAAGGGACTGGTTCAGGTGAATCAGCCCCTTTTCTTTTTAAGGTCGGATGGCGATTCGACAGGTAGTAGACCACAACACAAATACAAAATAAAACGTTTATGAAAACATTGTATTCAAGAGAGTACGAGCACGATGCATGTGGCATCGGCTTGTTAGCGGATTTGAAGCGTAACAAGACGCATCAGTTGGTGGACAACGCTTTGACGGTGCTTGAGAACATGAAGCATCGTGGTGCGGAATCGGAGATTTCCATGTTGAAAGGCGGTAAGGCTTCCGGCGATGGTGCGGGCATCTTGTTGCAGATTCCTCATGAGTTTATCTTGCTTCAAGGCATTCCAGTTCCTGAGCGTGGTAAGTACGGAACAGGACTGGTGTTCCTTCCGAAGGACAAGAACCTGCACGAGGCTTATCTGGAGTTGATTCGTCGCGAAGTGGAGGCTGCTGGTCTCACGTTGTCGCATGTAAGAAGTGTGCCTGTCAACTCGGACATCCTGGGTGAGGCATCAGCTGCTACCGAACCTGATGTGGTGCAGCTCTTCGTCACAGGTGTGACAGACGTGGATCGCTTCGAGACCGACCTGTATCTGATTCGTAAGCACATCGAACAGAAGGTGGACGATAAGGACTTCTATATTGTTTCGCTGTCAAGTCGCCTTATTATATATAAAGGTATGCTTACATCTACTCAGCTTCGCGAGTACTACCCCGACCTGAGCAGTCCGTTCTTCACAAGCGGCATGGCTATCGTACACTCTCGATTCAGTACGAATACATTCCCTACGTGGTCGCTTGCTCAGCCTTTCCGTATGCTGGCCCACAATGGTGAGATCAACACGATTCGTGGTAACCGCAACTGGATGGCGGCCCGCGAGAGTGTGCTGTCTTCACCTGCATTGGGTGATGTAAAAGGCATTCACCCAATCATTCAGCCAGATATGAGCGATAGTGCTTCGTTCGATAATGCGTTGGAGTTCTTCGTTCGTTCAGGTATGAGTCTGCCACACGCTATCTCGATGATGGTGCCTGAGTCGTTCAACGACCGCAACCCTATCAGCGATGAACTGAAAGCTTACTACGAATATCATTCTATCTTGATGGAGCCTTGGGACGGACCTGCTGCCTTGTTGTTCAGCGATGGACGTTATGCAGGTGGAATGCTCGACCGTAACGGTCTGCGTCCTTGTCGCTACCTCATCACAGAGGACGGCATGCTGATGGTGGCTTCGGAGACGGGTTGTCTGAAGGTCGATCCTCAGCTGGTGAAGGAGAAGGGTAAGTTGCAGCCTGGTAAGATCCTGATGGTGGATACCGACGACGGAACCATCTATACGAACGATGAAATCAAATTGAACCTGACCCAGCAATGCGAGTACAGCCGTTGGCTGCATACGAACCGCATCGAGTTGGGTAAGTTGCACAGCGGACGTAAAGTGGAGAACAGCGTAAAGGATTTCCAACGCAAACTCCGTGGGTTCGACTATACGCGTGAGGATGTGGATAAGGTGATTGTTCCAATGTGTGTGAACGGTCAGGAGCCACTTACCTCAATGGGTAACGATACCCAGCTAGCTGTTCTGTCTGATCGTCCTCAGTTGCTGTTCAACTATTTCCGACAGCAGTTCGCACAGGTGACCAACCCGCCAATCGACCCGATTCGTGAGGAACTCGTGATGTCGCTCACCGAATACATCGGAGCTGTGGGTATGAATATCCTGACACCAAACGAGTCGCACTGTAAGATGGTGCGTCTGCCACAACCTGTATTGACAAACACCGAACTCGATATCCTTTGTAATATCCGATACAAAGGATTCAACACAGAAAAACTCTCCATCTTATTTGATAAAACGAAAGGCGAAGCCGGTATGGCTGCTCGTATCGATGAGTTGTGCAAGGAAGCAGAGGCAAGTGTCGATCGCGGCATCAACTATATCATCCTGTCCGACCGCGACATCGATGAGAGTCATGCGGCCATCCCATCACTCATTGCTGTGAGCGCTATCCATCATTATTTGATTTCTGTACAGAAACGTGTACAGACGGCCCTGATTGTGGAGAGTGGTGAGATTCGTGAGGTGATGCATGCTGCCCTTTTGCTGGGCTATGGTGCAAGCGCCATCTGTCCGTATATGGCCTTCGCTGTGATTGACGACCTTGTGAAACATGGTGAAGTGCAGCTCGACTATGCAACAGCAGAGAAGAACTACATCAAAGCTGTGGATAAGGGCTTGCTGAAAATCATGTCGAAGATGGGTATCTCGACCATCCGTTCGTACCGTGGTGCAAAGATATTCGAGAGTATCGGTCTGGGTGAAGAGGTGCTCAGCAAGTACTTCGGAACACCTACATCGACCATCGGAGGTATCGGACTGAAGGAAATGGCTCTCGATGCAATTCGACGTCATGCTCAAGGCTTCGAAGGCGCTGAACCCGATGATTTGCTCCCGTTCGTAGGTCAGTATGCATTCCGCAAGGACGGAATCCGTCATGCATGGACACCAGATATCATCGCTACACTCCAGTTGGCCACCCGTTTGGGCAGCTATAAGAAGTTCAAGGAGTTCACACATCTGGTAGATAGCGTCGAAGAGCCGCTGTTCCTGCGCCAGTACTTCAAGTTCAAGTCGAACCCAATTCCAATCGAGGAGGTGGAACCCGAAGAGCAGATTATGCATCGCTTCATCGGAGCAGCTATGTCGTTCGGAGCTATCAGTAAGGAGGCTCATGAGGCCATCGCCCTTGCATTGAACAAGATTGGCAGTCGCAGCAACACAGGTGAGGGTGGCGAGGATTCTGAGCGCTTCAAGGCTCAGGTAGACGGCGTGAGCCTGTCGAGTGCGGTGAAGCAGGTGGCTTCAGGACGTTTCGGTGTGACCACCGAATACCTCGTCAACGCACAAGAGATACAAATCAAGGTGGCACAAGGTGCTAAGCCAGGTGAGGGTGGACAGTTGCCAGGCTTCAAGGTGAACGAAATCATCGCAAAGACCCGTCACAGCATCCCAGGCATCTCGCTCATCTCACCTCCACCTCATCACGATATCTATTCGATTGAGGATTTGGCACAGTTGATCTTCGATCTGAAGAACGTAAACCCAAGCGCTCAGATCAGCGTGAAACTCGTAGCAGAGAGTGGAGTAGGAACCATCGCAGCAGGTGTGGCCAAGGCAAAGGCCGACATCGTGGTCATCAGTGGTGCAGAAGGAGGAACGGGTGCTTCACCAGCCTCATCAGTCCGCTATGCAGGTATTTCGCCTGAGATAGGTTTGGCTGAAACCCAGCAAACCCTTGTGCTCAACGGTTTGCGCGACAAGATTGAGATACAGACCGACGGTCAGTTGAAGACTGGTCGCGATATCGTCAGCATGGCCCTGCTGGGTACCGGACAGTTTGGTTTCGGTACCATCCAGCTCATCGTCTTGGGTTGTGTGTTGATGCGTAAATGTCATACGAACAGCTGTCCGGTTGGTGTAGCTACACAAGACCCACAACTCCGTGCCCGCTTCATGGGTCGTTCGGAGTATCTGGTAAACTACTACACCTTCCTGGCTCGCGAAGTGCGTGAGTACATGGCCGAGATGGGATTCCGTAAGTTTGAGGATATGATTGGACGTACCGATATGATTGAGGTGGACGAGAGCCGTATGAACGACAAGACCCGTACGCTCGACTTCACACGTTTGTTGGCTGCCATCGATAACGGTAACCCGATTCATGCTGTCTCACATCCTATTCATAAGATTTACGATGTGCTCGACCGCGATATGATTGAGTCGGCAACAGAAGGACTGGCAGCCGGTCAGAACGTATCGCTGACGTACGACATCATCAATACCCATCGTGCTGTTGGTGCGATGTTAAGTGGTGAGATTGCCCGCAGATATGGTGGCGAAGGACTGCCCGACGGTACTATCAACGTACACTTCAAAGGCTCTGCAGGACAGTCATTTGGCGCATTCCTCATGCGAGGCATCTCGTTCTCGCTCGAAGGAGAAACCAACGACTACATGGGAAAGGGGCTCTCTGGCGGATGCATCAGCCTCTATCCTCCACGTCATTCGAAATTCAACCCTGCAAACAACATCATTGCAGGCAACACACTCCTCTATGGAGCTACCTCTGGTGAGGTGTATATCAGCGGTAGAGTAGGTGAGCGTTTTGCTGTCCGCAACTCTGGTGCTATTGCTGTTGTTGAGGGAGCAGGCGACCACTGCTGCGAGTATATGACGGGTGGACGTGTCGTAGTGCTCGGTAAGACGGGTCGTAACTTCGCAGCAGGTATGAGTGGTGGTGTGGCTTATGTCTACGATCCCGACCACTCGTTCGATTACTTCTGTAACATGGATATGGTGGAACTCTCGCTTGTCGAGGATAACGTCAGCCGTAACGAGCTGCACGACCTCATCCGTCGTCATTATCTCCGTACTGGCTCCGAACTCGCTAAGCAGATGCTCGACGACTGGTCGAAGTATGTCGAAGACTTCATCCAAGTAATGCCAATCGAGTACAAGCATGTGCTGCATGAAGAGCAGATGGCCCGCTTGAAAGAGAAGATTGCCGCAGTAAGCCGCGATTATTGAAGTTAGGAGATAGAAGTTAGGAGTTAGGAGTTAGGAGTTAGGAGTTAGAAGTTAGGAGTTAGAAGTTAGGATAATTAGACTTTAAACTTTAAACTATAATTATTATAAATTATAAATTATACATTATAAATTGTACATTTATTACGATGGGAAATCCGAAAGCATTTTTAACTGTGCCCCGTCAGGAAGCCGGACACAGACCAGTATATGAGAGAATCAAAGACTTCGCTGAGGTGGAACAGACCCTCAACGAGAACGACCGTAAGTTGCAGGCGAGTCGCTGTATGGATTGTGGCGTGCCCTTCTGTCATTGGGCTTGTCCATTAGGTAACAAACAGCCGGAATGGCAAGATGCCGTATATCACGGCAAATGGGAACTGGCCTACAAACTCCTTGCTGCAACCAACCCCTTCCCTGAGTTCACCGGACGTATCTGTCCTGCACTCTGTGAGAAAGGTTGTGTGTTGAACCACAGCATCGACCAACCAGTCACCATTCGCGAGAACGAATGCAGCATCGTTGAGAAAGCCTTCCGCGAGGCGTTCATCAAACCTGCCACCTATGAGCGAAACGGTAAGAAAGTGGTGGTCATCGGTGCAGGCCCTGCTGGCCTTTCAGCAGCTGTCAGCCTCAATGCCAAGGGGTATGAGGTGACCGTTATCGATCGTCGTCAGGCTGCAGGTGGTCTGCTTCGTTATGGTATTCCAAACTTCAAACTCAACAAATACGTCATCAACCGCCGTACCGATTTGATGGAGGCTGAGGGCATTAAGTTCAAATTCGGGCAAGACATCGCTCTTACCTCTGACCTCTCACCTCTCACCTCTGATTTCGATGCTGTAGTTGTCGCTACAGGTACTCCGACTGCACGCGACCTCAAAGTGCCTGGACGTGAACTGAAGGGTGTACACTTTGCTCTCGAAATCCTCAGTCAGCAGAACCGTCTGCTTACGGGCGAGGACATCAGCAAAGAACCGCGCATCACGGCTGAGGGGAAGCGTGTGCTCGTCATCGGAGGTGGTGATACAGGTAGCGATTGTATTGGTACTGCTCACCGTCAGGGTGCAAAGAGTGTGACACAGATTGAAATCATGCCGAAACCACCTGTAGGTCATAACCCAGACACACCTTGGCCATGGTGGCCGGTAATCCTCAAGACCACAACCAGCCATGAGGAAGGATGCGAACGTCGTTGGTGCCTCACCACTAACCACTTCATCGATGATGGAAAGGGCAACGTGAAGGGTGCCGAAGTAGAGGAAGTAGAATGGGTTGCTGCTCCCGATGGAGGCCGTCCGCAGATGCGTCCAACAGGCAAGAAGGAAGTGATTGACTGCGACCTCGTGCTCCTCGCTATGGGATTCCTGCGTCCTGAACATCCCGAATACCCGGCAAATGTCTTCATCGCTGGTGATGCAAAGTCTGGTGCTTCACTCGTTGTTCGTGCGATTGCATCAGGTCATCAGGTAGCCGACGAAGTAGACAGATACTTAAATAGTTAGGAGTGAGTGGTGAGAGGTTAGAGGTGAGAGGATACCATTGGATGCTAACACTTGCAGACATTTCTCTTACCTCTTACTCCTTACCTCTTACCTCTATTATATATTATAAATTACTAAAGTTTCGCAAGTGATGGTGCACCTGCATAATTTAACATAAAATAGGAATAAAAATGGCCTCGATGTTTGGTAAACTCACTGAAAATGAGTAACTTTATACTCGCCAAAGAATAAAGTTTAAACATCAAAGCCGTGAGCAAAGGTACAACAATTATTTCAGACCTGAGAAGCTTTTTCTCAGAAAATGATAAAAATCGTGCGATTAACGCCATTATGAGAGTCATGGAGTGCATAAACATACGTCCGAGCCAGATCGGAACAGAGAAGAAGGAGAACTGCAAGTTCACGAACGTGCAGGTTCTGAATCTCTTGATGCTGTTCCCGTTCTTCGTCGTCAGGAATGCATACCAATACTCGGGCTCATCCTTAAGCCGCCTGTTCAGTTGTGAGAAAGACATGTTCTATCGTTTTATGAATGATGGTAATGTTAAGTGGCGCAAGTTGCTCTATGCGATGAACCTCCAGCTGCTGAGAAAAATCAGCCGTAGTACAGAGGCACCTCATGACAAGCCTGTCTGCCTGATTATTGATGATACGGATGCTCCGAAGAGCGGTCGCAAGAGTGAACTCATCGGCAAGGTTTTCTCTCACCTTGAGCACAAGAGCATCCTGGGCTACAAGTGTCTGACGCTTCTGCTGAGCGACGGACTGAGCCAACTGTTCCTCGACTTCTCTCTTCACGGAGAGGAAGGCCGGAAGCCCGATAAGAAGCAGGGGCTGACGGACAGACAGCGCAGTGAGCGATTCTCTGCCGACTATGCTGGCCAGAGTGTCGAGGAACGTATCAAGGAGTACACCATGAAGAAGACCGAGAAGGCTATCGAAATGGTGAAGTACGCTATCAAGCGTGGCGTCCGCTTTGACTATCTGCTGGTGGACAGCTGGTTCACCTGTGCAGACTTTGTCCGCCTGGTTACCAGCCGTCATATCAGGTGCCATCTGCTGGGTATGATTAAGCTGGGAAAGACCAAGTATCACACTCAGTGGGGTGACTTGACGGCTAACCAGATTATCGAGAAGCTCCAGAAGAAGGAGCTTACCAAGCACAACAGGACGCTGAAGTGCACTTACTGCACTATTGACGTGAAGTTTGCGGGAACCACTGTACGTCTGTTCTTCTCGAAGCGTGGCAGGAAAGGACAGTGGAACGGACTGCTTACCACGGATCTTTCGCTCAGCTTCCTCAAGGCATATCGTACCTACTCTATGAGATGGGCTACCGAGGTGGCTTATCACGACTGCAAGCAGCTGCTCGACTTCGGAAAGTGTCAGAGCGTACACTTCTCTGCTCAGATTGCCAGCTTCACGCTGACCATGATGCAGTACAACATACTTTGCACGGTGAAACGGTTTGAGGCATACGAAACTGTCGGGGCACTCTTCCGTGATGTCACCGGCAATACTCTCGAGCTGTCTGTAACGGACAGGATATGGGAACTGATACTTGACACCATACTGGAAATCGCAGAGATGATCTCTGCTGATGCCAGCGAACTGCTTTCTGCGGTTATTGATGTCAATCCTAAGTTCCATAAAATCTATCAAATGTATAATTTATACGCAGCGTGATGAATAATCATTCACTTGCGAAAGTTTAGTAAATTATACATTATAAATTATATTCAAAGTGCGAATCAACACAAACTATCACCAACTCTCTGGCCGGTATCTCTTTGCTGAGATAGCCCAACAAGTGAGTGCTTATAAAGCCGCGCATCCCGAGGCCCAGCTTATCCGTCTCGGCATAGGAGATGTCACACAGCCCTTACCTCCTGCTGCCATCAACGCCATGCATCGCGCTGTTGATGAATATGCTGATACCAAGACCTTTCATGGTTATGGTCCTGAGCAAGGATACGACTTCCTTATCAATGCCATCATTGCCCACGACTTCGTTCCTCGCGGCATCCAACTCGACCGTGATGAAGTGTTCGTCAGCGATGGAGCCAAGAGCGATACGGGTAACATAGGTGACATTCTTGCCGTCGATAATATCGTTGGTATCACCGATCCTGTCTATCCTGTTTATGTTGACACGAATGTTATGGCCGGACGCACTCTTCGTTACATCCCCTGCCATGCTGATAACGACTTTACGGGCGACATCCCTACGCAGCATCTTGACATCATCTACTTGTGCTATCCTAACAACCCAACGGGTGCTGTCATCACTCGCGAGAAACTTGCTGCATGGGTCGAATACGCGTTGCGTCATAAGGCCGTCATCCTCTACGATGCTGCTTACGAAGCTTTTATCAGCGACGACTCCCTGCCACACTCCATCTATGAGATCGAAGGTGCGAAGCAATGTGCCATCGAGTTCCGAAGCTTCTCAAAGACCGCAGGATTCACAGGTGTCCGTTGTGGCTATACCGTCATTCCGAAGACCCTGAAGGCTGAAGACGGTACGAGCCTCAATGCACTTTGGAACCGTCGTCAGTGCAGTAAGTTCAATGGGGCCAGCTACATCTCTCAACGTGGTGCAGAAGCTATCTACTCGCCCAAGGGCCAGCAAGAAGTGCGAGACATCATCGGTCGCTACAAAGCTAACGCTGCGTATATCCGTCAAAGTCTTGCCGATATGGGTCTTACCGTCTATGGAGGTCAGCATTCACCCTACATCTGGGTATCTACTCCCGATGGTGAAGACTCCTGGCACTTCTTCCGCCGTCTTCTCAACGATGCCAACGTAGTAGTCACTCCAGGCGAAGGATTCGGAACCCACGGAGAAGGCTATGTCCGCATCACCGCTTTCGGAACAGCAGACGACAGTCGAGCAGCAGTCGCACGCATCAAAAAAATACTCTAAAGTCTAAAGTTATTATATATTATAAATTATACATTATACATTTTATACGATGGAGCCTCTCAAGCACGAATGTGGTGTGGCGATGATACGCCTGCTGAAACCTCTCAACTACTATCATGAGAAGTATGGCACTACGTCCTATGCCCTCAACAAACTCTACCTTCTCATGGAGAAGCAGCACAACCGCGGACAGGAAGGTGCAGGTATTGCCTGCACCGATCTCAATGCCCAACCTGGCGAGGAATATATGTTCCGTGAACGTGCACTTGGGAGCGGAGCCATCACAGAGGTCTTCAAGCATGTGCAGGGATGGGAGGGTGCATCTATCCTGATGGGCCACCTCCGCTACTCCACCACAGGAAAGAGCGGTATTGCTCATGTGCATCCTTTTATGCGACGCAACAACTGGCGAGCTAAGAACCTCTGCCTCTGCGGCAATTTCAACCTCACGAATGTCGATGAGGTATTCAACGAAATCACCGCTAAGGGACAACATCCCCGTATCTACAACGATACCTACATCATGCTTGAGTTGATGGGGCATCGTCTCGACCGTGAGAGCGAACGCATCTATAACATCGCAAAGCTTCAAGGACTCGAAGGTACCGACCTGACGACTTACATCGAGGACAACATCGACATCACCAACATCCTCCGCACTTCTACACCCCTGTTCGATGGTGGTTACGTGCTTTGTGGATTCACGGGTAGCGGTGAGATGTTCTCTATGCGCGACCCGTGGGGCATCCGTCCTGCATTCTGGTATCGGGATGAGGAGGTGCTTGTTGTCGCTTCCGAACGTCCTGCCATCCAAACGACTTTCGATGTGGAGACCGACGACATTCACGAACTCCTGCCTGGGCAGGCTCTGACCGTCCGCAAAAACGGTAATGTGGCGCTCACCCAGATACTCCAACCTCGAGGCAATCATGCTTGTTCCTTCGAACGCATCTATTTCAGTCGTGGTTCCGATCGTGATATCTATCGCGAGCGCAAGGCTCTCGGTGAACAACTCACACCACAGATTGATAAAGCAATTGGGGGAGATCTTGAACACACCGTATTCAGCTACGTGCCCAACACAGCTGAAGTTGCCTTCTATGGCATGACAGATGGATTCAAGAAACAACTCAATGAGCAGAAAGTGGAGCAGTTGTACCGTATTACCCAGCAGCACAATCCTTCACGTGAAGAGCTACGTGCAATCCTCCACAACTACATCCGCAGCGAGAAAGTGGCTCTGAAGGACATCAAATTGAGAACATTTATTACAGAAGGCAACCAGCGCAATGATTTAGCTGCTCATGTCTACGATATCACCTATGGTTCACTCGAGCCGCACGTCGATAACCTCGTCATCATCGATGACTCCATCGTGCGAGGTACGACGCTGCGTGAGAGCATCATCCGCATCCTTGACCGACTGCATCCGAAGAAGATGGTGCTTGTCAGTTCCTGTCCTCAGGTTCGCTACCCAGACTACTACGGCATCGATATGTCCCATCTCGACGAGTTCATCGCCTTCCGTGCAGCAGTTGCCCTTCATCTCGATTGTGGCAACTGGCAAACCCTTCACGACATCTACTGTAAGTGTGTCGAACAGCAATCGTTGCCTGCTGAACAGATGCGAAATTATGTGAAAGAGATTTACAGCTTCACCACTGAGGAAATATCCGACAAGATGTTGGACCTTCTTCGTCCTGAGGATGTTACAACCCCGATTCAACTCGTATTCCAATCTCTCGAGGGACTTCATCGGGCATGTCCTCATCATCCAGGCGACTGGTACTTCAGTGGTGACTATCCCACACCTGGAGGTGTGCGGTTGGTCAATCAGGCATATATCAATTGGTACGAACAAAACTACAAGTAAAGTTGATAGTTTATAGTTTAAAGTTATTTGAGGTAAGAGGTAAGAAGTAAGAGGATAGTTCGCTGGTGTATACATCCTATGGTGTTCTCTCACCTCTCACCACTCACCTCTCACTACTAAATCAAAATTGTAAATCCGTAAATAGTAAATTGTCAAATTGTAAATAAGACTGTGGACACAAAATACATATTCGTAACAGGTGGTGTGGTTTCCTCGCTTGGCAAGGGAATCATCTCTGCGAGCATTGGAAAACTGTTGCAGGCACGTGGCTATAAAGTTACGATTCAGAAGTTTGACCCTTATATCAACATCGACCCAGGCACGTTGAACCCCTACGAGCATGGCGAGTGCTACGTGACGGCAGATGGAATGGAGACAGACTTGGACTTAGGCCACTATGAGCGGTTTACCGATATTCAGACTACGCGCAACAACTCCGTCACTACCGGACGTATCTATCAGGCTGTGATTGAGAAGGAGCGTCGTGGCGACTATCTTGGCAAGACTATTCAGGTTGTACCGCATATCACAGATGAAATCAAGCGACGAATCAAAGAGAATGCAACCCATGAACACTTCGACTTCGTCATCTCTGAGATAGGCGGTACCATTGGCGACATCGAGAGTGCTCCTTTCATGGAGGCCATTCGTCAGCTCAGATGGGAGATGGGGCGCAATGCCGTGAGCATTCATCTGACTTATGTGCCATACCTCCATGCAGCAGGGGAGTTCAAGACCAAACCTACGCAGCATAGTGTAAAAGAATTGCAGTCGATGGGTATTCAGCCTGATATTCTGATTTTGCGCACGGAACATCATCTGGAAGAAAACATCCTGCACAAGGTGGCGTCGTTCTGTAACGTAGAACCTGAGTGCGTAGTGCAGAGCGAGGATATGCCTAGTATTTACGAGGTACCAGTAAACATGCAACGGCAGGGACTCGATATTGCCATTTTACGGAAATTGGGATCACCGCTGCAACCCGACGAATCCGTTCCCGGTCTTGTGTCGTGGTATCATTTCCTGCATCTTCAGCAGGAAGCAAAAGAGGATGTGCATATAGGTTTGGTCGGCAAGTACGACCTGCAGGATGCCTACAAAAGCATACGCGAGAGCTTGAGCCTTGCTGCCATTTACAGTGGACGGAAAGCGAAATTGCATTTCATTAATAGCGAGGACATCACAAGTGACAACGTAGCCGAGAAACTCGATGGTATGGCGGGTATCGTCATCTGCCCAGGATTCGGACAGCGTGGTATAGAAGGTAAGATTATCGCAGCAGAATACACTCGTAACAATGACAAACCTACCTTCGGTATCTGTCTGGGCATGCAGATGATGGTGATCGAATTTGCTCGTAACGTATTGGGGTATAAGGATGCCAATAGTGTTGAGATGAATCCGGCAACTCCCCACAACGTCATCGACCTGATGGAGGAACAGAAGAACATTACTCAGAAGGGTGGCACGATGCGACTTGGTGCATACGAGTGCAAGCTTCAGAAAGGCAGTCGCGTTTACGAGGCATACGGAGAAGAAACGCTTATCAAGGAAAGGCATAGGCATCGCTATGAATTCAACAATGCGTATAAAGAGGAGTATGAGGCAAAGGGCATGAAGTGCGTGGGCATAAACCCTGATGCTGACCTTGTGGAGATTGTGGAGATTCCAGAAAAACGCTGGTATATTGGTACGCAGTTCCATCCGGAATATTGCTCCACGGTGCTACATCCGCACCCCCTGTTTATGAGTTTCATAAAAGCCTGTGTGAAAAAAAATGAAGAATTGAAAAATTGAAGGTTAGAGTCTATTTTCTTAACTCTTAACTCTTAATTCTTAACTCTTAATTCTTAACTATAATGATATGAAGAGAGAAGCAAGATTGATTTTGGATGACGGAACGGTATTCAGCGGCTGGTCTTTTGGTGCCGAGGTGAATACGGTTGGCGAGGTGGTTTTCAATACAGCCATGATGGGCTATCCCGAGAGCCTTACCGACCCTAGCTATGCCGGTCAGATACTGGTAACAACCTTTCCGCTGATAGGTAACTACGGTGTGCCTGAGACAGGCGGTCAGCCGTTGCCTATATTCATGGAAAGCGATAAGATACATGTTAAGGGCCTCATTGTAGCCGACTACAGTCAGGAGTACAGCCACTGGAACGCCAAGGAGTCGCTCAGCAGCTGGCTGAAGCGCGAGGGCATCCCTGCCATCTCTGGCATAGACACCCGCCGACTCACCAAGCTGTTGCGTGAGCACGGTGTGATGAGGGGAAGAATTGAAATAAGTGAAGAGTTAAGAGTGAAGAGTGAAGAATTATCTGACTACGGAAGCATCAATTGGGTAGAGAAGGTAAGCTGCAAAGAGGTTATCACCTATGAACCGCTAACCGCTAACCCCTCACCGCTAACCGCTAAGAAGGTAGTGCTTGTAGATTGCGGCGTAAAGGCCAACATCATCCGCTGCCTGCTGAACAGAGGGGTAGAGGTGATTCGTGTACCTTGGGATTACGATTTCAATCAGTTGGAGTTCGACGGATTGTTCCTTGCCAACGGTCCTGGCGACCCTGAGCAATGTAGCAAGACGGTAGAGCACATTCGCCAGTTCCTCAGCAACAAGGAGGTGAAGCCCCTCATGGGTATCTGTCTGGGTAACCAGTTGCTGGCTCGTGCGGCAGGAGCCATGACCTACAAACTGAAATACGGTCATCGCTCGCACAACCAGCCTGTGCGTGAGGTAGGCACGAACCATTGTTTCATCACGTCGCAGAATCACGGCTATGCAGTGGACGACTCGACACTCCCCAGCGATTGGGAACCGCTCTTCGTGAATATGAACGACGGCTCGAACGAGGGCATTCGCCACAAGACCAACCCCTGGTTCTCTGCTCAGTTCCATCCCGAAGCCTGCTCAGGTCCAACAGACACAGAGTGGATGTTTGATGAGTTTATTGGTTGTTTGGGAGATTCGTCGTTTAGTCGTTTAGGAAATGTTACTAACTTCCCCAATCTGCCAAACGACCAAACAACTAAACGACCCAAAAAGGTTTTGCTGTTGGGTAGCGGAGCATTGAAGATTGGACAGGCAGGAGAGTTCGACTATAGTGGTGCGCAGGCATTGAAGGCCCTGAAGGAAGAAGGTGTAGAGAGCGTACTCATCAACCCTAACATCGCAACGGTTCAGACATCAAAGGATGTGGCTGATACGGTGTATTTCCAACCCGTGACACCAGAGTTCGTAGAGCGCGTTATCGAGAAGGAGCGCCCCGATGGTATCCTGCTCAGCTTCGGTGGACAGACAGCTTTAAACTGTGGTGTAGAGCTTTACCATAAGAGTGTATTGGAGAAATATGGAGTGAAAGTTCTCGGCACTCCCATTCAAGCTATCATCGATACAGAAGACCGCGAACTATTCGTGAAGAGACTTGATGAAATCGACGTTAAGACCATCAAGAGCGAGGCTTGTAATACGATAGAAGAAGTGCAGAAGGCCGCTCAAGAACTGGGCTTCCCCGTGATACTGCGTGCCGCTTACGCCCTCGGCGGACTCGGCAGCGGTTTCTGCGACAACGACGACGAGCTGCTGGCACAGGCCGAAGAGGCCTTCTCGTTCTCGCCGCAGGTACTTGTAGAAAAGAGCTTGAAGGGCTGGAAGGAGATAGAGTACGAGGTAGTTCGTGACCGCTTCGACAACTGTATCACCGTCTGCAACATGGAGAACTTCGACCCCCTCGGCATCCATACCGGAGAGAGTATCGTTGTTGCTCCCAGTCAGACGCTTACCAACAGCGAGTATCACAAGCTGCGTGCACTGGCCATCAGGATTATCCGACATATTGGCATCGTG
>JAFZYE010000035.1 GCA_017616445.1 Bacteroidaceae bacterium | reverse complement strand
AGTTGATATGCTTTCTTTTGTGAACGAGTTCCCACAGAAACCCTCTCAACTCCCCATCCATCCTATGGATGTCAACATCTTCAAAAGTAAAAAACAGTCGCTAACGCTCAAAAACACCATGCGGCGTGTCAACATGTTTTTATTGTTTTTGTTTCATCTCTTGTTTTGTTTATATCGTTCTTTATGTTTTTATTCTCTATTCTCTTTAATGAACCTGATAAAAAAGCCTTTTGACGACAAGCTTCCTTTGTCAGCTCCGCATTGTTTCCATGATGCGTTCATCAGTAAGTTCACTTTCTATGTCCGCCTCCTGCAAACCTTGCACCCATTCTGGGATTGTCATCTGCAAGGAGAAAAACAACAAAACTTTTGACTCTTTTTCAGCTCCTGCAAAACAGGCTGCACCTCGGAAATACTTAAGCAAGCTTAGTGCTTCTCTCGGTTTGCACTGTTTTTCTCTTTTGCTCAGGTTGTTATCCCTTTGGGGATTGATGGTGTGTCTGATGCTGACAAACTGTACCATATCTACTTCGGTAATTTGGTGAAATCAAGACCACTCAGCATAGCCATTGTGGTTTGCAACTCCTTGTTCTTGGGTGCATTGACCCTAAACGCCTTGATGTCATGGTCAAGTTCTTCAAGGTCTACAATCTGCTGGCGCATTCTGTCATTATAAGCTTTCAACTCTTTTCGCATAAGGCTGTCCTGCCTTAGAGCTTTCAGCGTACTTATGACAATCTTCAGTTCTGGACCGAATATGCGATAATCGTCTTCCGTGATTGTGGGAAACTCATCGTGCAAACGGTCACATAATTTGTCAATCTCATTGAGAAGACGAGTCAATTCGCCTCGCTTTTCCACGAAAAGAGGAGATGCAATTCTCATCCTCCGGTCGAAAGATACTCTTCCGATGCGTCCGATATGTCTTGATATTACTTGCGTTTGGCACATATTTTGTTCTCTTCAATTTTTTCTTTGTTCTTTCTTTTAATTTCAAATAAAAAAGCTTCTTCAAATTGTGAATCTCCTTTGTCGATTCCGTGTCAGCTGCTGCGTCTGTCTGATTGTAAGCGAGCTTCCCTCATCCATCCTCAGCATCATCCACTCAGCATTTCATGCTTCTCCAATTTTCGAAGAGAAAAAGGACAAAATTTTGATTCTTTTTCTGTTCCTGCAAAGGAGCTGTTTTTTTTCTCTTTGAATGTACTTCATCCTGATAAAGATGCAAATGAGGATGTAATTTTGAGATGGGAGTTTACTCACAATCTCAGTTTTACAGGCTCAGATGCAACAGTTCATGAACTGTAAGTACATACAAAGCTTTTTTATTAACTTCTATCCCATTTTTTTTTTTTTTTTTCTGAAAGTTTTTTTATCCTCTTATTCACTTATCTCACGCTTTTTGCTCCGCAAAAATACGGTTTTTCTATGAAACAACCAAATATTCTATAGAATATTTTCATTTTTTCTGTGCAAAACAGTACCTGTAACCCTATAAATGACCCTTTTGCTATGCAAAGAAATCCATCTTTGGGGCGTTCGTTGAGGCCTCGACCCCCTAAAGATTTACGTCCTCCTTTTAAGGAGGACTCCAATCTTGGGGGAGACCTCATGGGGGTGAACTTAAAACCGACTCACCTGCATATTCCTGTGTTGATTTTATACGAAAATAATAAAAATACTTCTTCGTGGTTCAGATGCTATTCGCATCTTCCTGTCTAATCATCTTAGTCTGTGATTACAAGCGAACTTCGACATGCTCAGTTTCCGCTTGACTCACATCCTATGATGCTTATCCAATGCTTTCAGCAAAGAACCACTCGAAGAAAAAATATTAAAAAGTTGACGCATTCTCCTAAAGTTTAAAGTTTATAGTTGATAGTTGACAATTGACAGTTATAAACAAAAACAATTCAAAACAGCTTTTCATTGTTCAAGTGCTTTGCACTTCCGTTATCTGTCTTATCATTCCTACTGGTGAACGAGTTCCCCGATAGTTCTGATAACCCATCTAACAAGCCTATGGCTACGAGCAATTCAATGTAAAAAACAGTCACTGCGTTCAAAAACACCATGCGGCACGTTAACATTCTGTTTTAGCCCTCCCCATAGAGGGGGAGCGGGGAGAGGGTCTGTTGTTTTTTACTTAGTAAGGGTGTATCCTAAAAAGGATGCAGATGAGGACGGAAGGCTGAGATAGGAGCTCGCTTATAAGCTCAGGATTACGACTTCAGCTGCAAAGCTCTTAGAGCTACAGCCTTGACTAAGCTGTTTTTGAATGTTTTTGTTAGAATTAAAACTACAGGTTTTTACTGGTGTGACAAAACAACAAGAAAACATGTTGTTGCAAAACATAGTATATTGTTCCTTAATAGTGTAGCGAAAATGATAAAAATAATGCATGATAATTTGTTCTATAAAAGAACTGCTTATCATGCATTTATTTCTTTTTTCTTGTTCGACAAAAATATCAAAAATACTTCTTCGTGATTTTGATGATTCTAATAAAAAAGCTTCTTCAAATTGAACTCTCCTTCGTCGATCCTGTGTCTGCTGCTGCATCTTTCTGATTGTAAGCATCTGCTTCCATCATCCATCCTCAGCACCATCCACCCAGCATTTCATGCATTTCCAATTTTCGAAGAGAAAAGCTTTTGAATCCTTTTCAGTTCCTGTAAAGGGACTTTTTTTCTCTTTGAATGTACTTAATCCTGATGAGGATGCAAATGAGGATGTAAGTATGAGATGGGAGTTCACTCACAATCTCAGTTTTACAGGCTCAGATACAACAGTTCAATGAACTGTAAGTACATACAAAGTTTTTTTATTCTCCTTTTTAACCTATGCGCTCACTAGAGCATGCATCACAGGCATGTGCTTTTATTGTTTTCTTCATCTCTTCACCTGTCAATTTTTAACTTCCTATCTCTATTAACCTAACGTTACTTCTCCTTCCTTCATCACTCTATATCTCCGCTGCAGTGCCACTAGCACACTTCGTTCAGCCAATGGGTTCAGCCCTCGAAAGGTCGTATTGCGTTTCAACTTGTCGAGTGGCATCTCAAGGAGCAGTTTCGCAATGCATTCGTCTGCAAAAGAGTTCGACACTACGTTCACACCGGTAAAGTCAAGCACCACCTTCTCTCCACTGTTGATGAGAGTCAACAACTTCTCACGCAACTTCTGACCCATGTCACGTGTTCCAAAGTCTGTCCCGTAGTCTAAAAACTTAAATTCTACCATAGCGATTCCAATTCCTTTGTTTCTACAAATGTTTCATTGTATTCTTCTTCAATGTCTGTCCGACGGTCAACAATCTGATTCGGATCAATCTCTTCATTCGTTCCGATTACCATATAGATAAGCGTACCTTGCCATAAACCATTTTCTGTGACAGATTCATTCCCGTCTTTTCTTATCAACTTATGCGTCCCAGAATGCAGGATAAACTCCTTTCCAATGCTGTCAACAAGTCGGGATGTGGTATATAGACCGAATCCCAAACCTTTACCATCGGTTATTTTATCTTCAAGACACATCTTCAGCGCTTCTGCTTCAGTGATTTCTCTATATTTTTCGTTCTCCGAGAGCGATGTTTTGATGCCTATTCCGTCATCTGCAATCAACACGGACAGGGTCTTGTGGACATTGTCATAATAGGTCATCGCAGTTCCCAAAGGCTTTCCAGAGTGAATATGAACGTTGTCCATGATCTCGTATAGACAGTAGCTCAGGGCTTGCAGAACGCTCACCTCTATCTCGAAGTGGGATGTCATGGCACTGATAACATCCTTATAGACGGTGTTTAATGACTGAGCATCAAACACGTCTATCGAGACCTTCTTGGCTCCCTTAAAATACTTATCTAACAAAAATGCTACATCCATATTCCCTATTTCCTTTTCTCTTGTTTTAACAAAAACATCAAAAACAGCTTTTTCAGATGTTGGGACTTATGTCCCTCGATGTCGAGTTGATATGCTTTCTTTTGGGAACGAGTTCCCATTGAAACCCTCTCAACTCCCCATCCATCCTATGGATGTCAACATCTTCAAAAGTAAAAAACAGTCGCTAACGCTCAAAAACACCATGCAGCGTGTCAACATGTTTTTCTTGTTTTTGTTTATATCTCATATCTTCTAATATTTTAATTTTTCAATTTTTCTAACGTCTATTTCACCATCAACTTACTTCTGTTCACCATGTAAACACCAGTCATTGGAACTGTCGTGCGGATAATCTTTCCTGGTTCGATGGTGAAGGTTGCAACTCTGACACCGCTCGCTGTGACGATACGTACTGTTGCGTTATCGCGGCGGGTAGATTCAACCACGATGTCGCGTTTGTCAACAGAGATCTTGAGACCACCATCGGTATCACCATTATGTTCTGTCACATCTGGCTGGAGTGAAGTATTGTCTCCTCCTGCGAAGATGATACGACGTGGTGCAGGTGTTGGTGCAGGTGTTGCTGGTCCTGTGAAGTATGGACGGAAGGCATACTGCGATGGTGTCACGTTATTCTGGTCGTTGATGGTGGTCTTCACGCCTGTACGAGTGTAGTAAGTGGTTTCTGCATTTGTCCACGAGTTTGCTGGTTCCATTCCATCAGGATCCGTGTACAGCTGGCCTGCTTCAGCAAATTTTTCGGCATCAGCATAGGTGGCTCCTGTCGTATTGTATGCAACGATGCCATCACTTAACTGAGTATATGCATTACCGTCTTTGTTCAGCGCATAGTAGCCAGAAGCCAGCTCTTTGTTCAAGTAGCTTGGCTTGAAGGTGTAGTCACCTCCTGCCACTCCTCTCATGTCATCATCACTTGCGTTGATGGTTACACCCGTGGCTGATGCGAAGGTGATGAGTTGCTTATCCAAGTCTGCTGGGATTGTTGTCTGAGCTGTACGTGCAAGGAATTCACCGCTGAGGTCGAATTCAGAGTACTGCTGGCCTGGGAATCCTATAATATAAGGTGTACCTGCAGCCATACGTGGATAGTCCTTGTAACTACGAGCTGTCTTGTAGTACTCAGTGTCGTAGTTCTGGTAGTCATCATCGTTCGTATCCTTACCTGAGTTGTAACTGTAATAGTAATCCCAGAGGAAGGTGTTTCTGTCTGTCTTTGTGCTTGCCATATTATCCTTGAGTGGAGACAGGAAGGTAGCTTCGACAATATCGGTTGTCGTATTATCGTCCTTATCCACACCCTCGAATCCACGCAGCCAGTACTCGTGACCAGAGTCATAACCCTTCGTGAATGTGCCGCTTGCGTCTTTCCTGTAGAAGTGAGTGATCTCACCCTTCTGGTTTGTCGTGACAAGATCTGCCTCGAATGGGAGGCTCACGCCTTCCCAGCCCTTCGTACTGCGTACAGGCTCGCTACCAGATTCATCCCATGCAATCTCTACATAGTTCTCAGGTGTACGCTGGTACCACATGAGGTGGTCGTCATCAAATGTATAACTGATTGGTGCGTAGAAGTCTTGCTTATCGACGAGCAGTTGGTCGGCTTTTGCCGTATAGAAAGGCTTGCCATGCGTGTCGAGCGTCAGAAGTACACCGTGACCTTTGACATCATGAGGATCCATATATTTTACCATCGTGGTGCTGTATTCGTTCTCTATTTTGTTGTTATTGAACACACCGTCGTGATCTGCAAGTGCTGCATGTACTGCTTCGTGGGTTTGTGTCTCATCACTTGAGTATGCCAACAAGTTCTGGGTCAGGTCAATGTTACTGAATTTGGTGATACCGTCATCGTCGAGCAAAGGCGCATAGAACTTGCCATCAGTTAATCCTAACTCATAAGCCTTATTTGTCCCACTTGCTCCATCAAACACATCATTATAACCTGTAAAGTCAATTGCAGTCATACCCTTATAGGCAATGTTGTTAGCATTGTTTTTCTGGGTCTGTGCAAATACAGCATTCTTGTTGAAGTGAGCTGCACTCATCGTGCTGTTGCGGAAGTAAGCAGGAGCACGGTAAACGCGGTTGTCAGCAGTTATATGTGATGGTGTAGCCTGATGCTCACTGTCTTCCACATGACCGTATGTCAAGTTCTGACCGAAGAAGATGTAGTCATCTGGCCAGATGGGGTAGTAGGTCACGTCGCCCGTTATTGCATTGGTCGTGAACTGACGCTGATCGTATGTGTGAGAAGCGTCACCGCCTGCAAAGCGGAAGTCACCATCGGCATAGCGATCCTCAACGTACTTCAGCGTGACAGGTTCCGTCTTACCATCAGGTATGTACGTGTAGCCCGATGAACAGAGTTCTGGATTTGCTGCATAATATCCCGTCTGAGGTATGAGTTCACCCGTTTCTGCATCGGTTTCACCTGTATAATACGTGTAATCTTTACCACTGCTAGTCTCTTTATCGTTGTAACGCTTATAGAGGTAGAAGCCGTTCAGATCGTAAGCAACCTCACCATTGTAGAAGGCCTTGTCTGGCTTCTGGATAGGAACGCCATGAGCCTTCTCGTCGTCTGTTGTAGGCTTGTCATAGTCGTTGCTTTCCGGATAGTAGCTGTTCACAACCTGAATCGGTTGACCGTCAGTTCTTGCAGGGTTACCGAAGATAGCGAAGTGGTTCTTTGTGTCTTCACCTTCTTTCTTCACTGGCGTACCTGTCGTACTGATCCAGCAGTTTTCAATATAGCCACTACCTGTCTCTGCGATACCCGCACCTGTGAACGAACCTGTCACACCGAGGTTATAGACATCATTACAGAGTTGGTTGAACAGCGAGTGATCAAGTCCGCTGATGGTGTAGCCATCACCATGGAGTGTACCTTGGAAGCATCCGTTGCTGGTTCCGTCGGCAATCGATGTCCAGGTTCCTGTATGGTTGATGTTGCCGTCGATGATGAAGTCGAGGTTGTCGCAGTCCTGAACGTAAGACAGATTATTGTCTGAATTGCGGGTTTGGTTGTAGAATTCCGCGAACTTCTTCAGCTCGTTATCGTCCTTAATGTAAACCTTCGGATTACGCTTGTTGCCCTTCACTGCTTCATTCAGGTACATGTAGTTGTTGTCGGTAGTCACTGTGCCTTCTCCATTGATGTTGAGCACATCGTCCATGCGGTGGTAGTTAGCTACCGACAACGGAACAGAATTCGAGTAACTCTTTCCGAGGTATGACATAGCATAGTATGCTACATAGTAGCCATCCTGATAGAAGTAAACAGGAGTACTGCTACTGAATGGAATACCGTTCCTATGGCTCTCAGCAGATGCCGGATCGGCATACAGCTCCCATCCACCACCGAGAACCTCGTAAGCTCCCTTCGATACGGTTGGCTGGTTCAGCATGACTTTTGTGTCTGGTAGTACTATGTCAGGAGGCAGCAACTCGCCTATCGTAGGCATACCGCTCTTGAAGTGGACATGTACGTTCACCACGTGATACTCACGAATCTTCTCGTAAGCACTTCCTGATTCATCGCTTTCCTCGTAGTCGTAATAGTAAACGACGGTGATAATCTTGTCTTGTGACAACTGGTTGATATCTACATCGCGTGCTACATACAGCGTTGATGTCTCGGTAGGTGTCTTTCCGTCGATACTGAAATTGCGCTGCTCGTTGACAAGATCCTTATATCCCTTGTCGCTGCCGGAACCTGTTTCTGGAATGATGGTTCCAACATTGATGGTACTGTTAGCTGCATGGGTATGTTGATCATTATCTGGATTAATAATGTCAATAACAGGTGTAATTGCCTTATAGCTCTCAGTACAGAAGTAGTAGGTCTGGTTCTCAGTAAGCTTAGTTGTTTTACCGGTCAGCTGTAGGAATGTCACTTGTTGTACCTTTGCCTTGTCGGTAGAACTCAAGTCATCCCAAACGGCATAGGTCATCTGGTTACCGGCAGAGTACCACTTGTCGCCTACCTGGAAGCCCGTCTTAACCACATAGTAAGTGGTGTCGGGTTTATGTTCGGTAGTTATCGCAATTGGCGAATAGAATCTCGCTTCATTGGCAAGCTGTGTTTCGTAGTCTTCATTACTGATGATATCGCCAGTTTGGATAGTGCTCTGCTTTTCTGGCAGAGTCTCGTACGTAGTTCCGTTAAGGCGTTTGATGGTGACTTTCCTGTCTCCTGTTAAAGTAAGGTTTTCCTTACCAGTATAGGTGGCTTCGTAATCAATCGACTGTGGTTTTGAGTAGATACGATCATCTGCCGCTGTATTTGGCTTGTCGTACATACTCATATTCAGATTGGTTCCATTCAGTATTCCATCTGTACCAGAGAAGCTTGGATCTATCAGCAGGTCGAGGGCATCGTAGTTGTAATCAAATTTATTGTTACGATCGCTCTTTGGAAGGTTGCAGAAATCGATGGCAGGATAGTTCTGCTCGCCAGTAAACAGCGTTCCGCCCCATAGACCGGTGCTTGTACAGATATAGCCGTCGCTGAAGCAGTTGGCAGCATTGGCATCTCCCGCAACGTAAGTGTCATAGGCACTCTCTGGTATCACTGTTCCGGCAACTACGTATTTGGGGTCTCCTGATGAATTGTCTTCATAGGTGGATGTACATAGCTTCGCTTCTTCGAAGTTTGCCTTCTCTTCGGCAGTTAATCCGTTATAGGTCGCCTGAGAAATGCAAGCATTAGGCACATAGGAAACGGCGCCAGCAGTGAAGTTCTCTGTAGCTGTTGCAATATAGGCAATGTCGAAGGTTGCCTGAGCCTGAGTGGTTGCTTCATCTATCACTGGGGTTGTTGTTGCACCCACAGTCACGGTTTTTGCTACCATTACTCCTGACTCATTAGGTGCCGCAATGTTATCAATCTCATACTTATAAGTCTTATAATCAATGATATCGCCAGATGAATACTTAGTCTGTCCAAGCACGGTTGTTCCGCTACCTTTGAACTTGAATGAAGGACTGGTGATATAACCATTAGGAATATTCTCATAAGCTGAGGCATGAACAGTTCCTGTTCCACTCTGCTGATGGTAATAATCGTTCCAAATATCTGGGTTGTCCCAGTCGAAGGTAATCAGGAAGCCGTTGTCGTGCGAGATGGCATTGCTGACATTGAATACGGCTGCACAGTTGTTTTGGTTATCTGTGCTCAAAGCATTGTATTCGTCTTTTGTCAAAATGTTACCAATAGCATACTGAGTATCACCATCGATGAAGTTGTCTTTACAGATATAGTTGTCTTGAATGTTTGAAATATCTGATGGTAAGAACACGTCTCCTTTCTTATACTCCTTAGAGCCAATGGTTGCATCATTGCTGCATACCCATGTCTCATCTTTGAAGAATGCCTTCTCAGTATCGGATGCTAAGTGTGACCACGTCCAATAAGGAATCGGGTCGTTCAGCTTATAGGTTGTTCCTCCTACTACAATAGCGTTCTCTTCAATCTGACTCCTGTATTGTGTAGGAATATCACTGTAATTAGTCCAATAAGCATAAAGGTTCGGTTTGATGTTCATCAGGGTCAGCTTACCCTGTGATTCTGCTGTGATGGTGAGTGGGATGCTGACATTCTCTGCGTAAGCCTGAGCAGAACCCGTGTAGGCAGAGATATACTGGTCGTAAACATAGTAGTCACCACGAATATACCAATAGTGGGCTGGGGCGGCATGCTTATCTCCAAGAGTGTAGTAGGCACCACTCTGAGGATAGCAGTCGTCGATGATGCGCTTGAGCGGGTTCACAAAGTTACCCGAGGTCTGCATGTGTGGGTCTATTGGGTAGCCGTCTTCATAAGTATATTCGTATGTAGTTACATAGCCTGTAGTTCCAGGCTCTCTTCCTTGACTGTCTGAAATAAGCTTAGGGGTACTAATATACCCATCCTCTCCTGGATTCTTCCCATTGGTGTCTGTCGTTAATACTACAACAGTTTTATGATCTGCATTCTGTTTCGCAGCTTGCTCTGGTGTAAGGGCAGTACCATAAGTGTACATCTTATGTGAGCGGGCATCTGCATTGGCTTCTGCGAGAGTAATCTGGTTGTTATTGGTTTCTATTCTTTCACCATGAATATTCTCGGCATACACGTATCCACCACCTTCGCCAGGTGCCACGTTAATCAGGGTCAGTTCCACAATACCTGTAATTGGTCCATAGACTTTCTCTTTCAAGGTTTCTGTTGATTCATCCAACAATTCCAACCATACGCCGGAAGCAAGGGCTACTTCATTGACACTCGAACCGTTGTTACGTTTGCGGTTGCCCATGTTGGCTTTCTTCCATTGGTAATAGGTTGTGGTACCATCAGCATGATATACCTCTTCTTTATTGCTGGTGGTTCGCGGATCTTCGTAGAAGTTCACATCGCTGGTCAACGCTCCGAGATAGTTCACCACATTATAAATACCAAAGTAGTTACCGTGTCCATGTTCAAGTTTTTGATCATGTTCTTGATCAGGATATAGATAATGGTACTGTTTGTTCAACGACACTTCCTTCACACGGTTGATGGTATATTCGGTATAATCAACGGTCTTAGGCACACGGTCCTGAGCACCACGCATTACTACACGACTACCAAACACGCCACAGAAGTCAGCACGCTGGATGGTGTTGATCATACGACCTGCATAAAGGGTACAGAATCCATACAATTCCCAGTTGGCTGCATCACGCTCTTCTGCCCACAAAAGGTTATAGTCGTCCTGAGTGATACGGTCACCTATATTATAGGTCTTTTCTTTAGGATTATTCCCGTTTCCTTCCCAGTTCGGCTTCTCGTCATCACTAAGGGCATCGTACATCGCCTTTGTAATCTTTTGACCACGTTTGTAGCTCTTCGTAGCATCATGTGCATCTACGTGGGTACCTTTGCTCTCATAATATACAAGGTGTCGTTGCTGCTTGGCTTGGTAGAGCAACTCGAAGTAAGCACGTTCGCGGTCGGTTAACTTATTATAATCTTCAAGACTCAGTGACTGGTCAAGGTTGTAGTAGTCTGTTCCGTAGTTGGTGATGTTCAATTCACGGTAGCCATCCACGAAGGTGAGGTTACCGTCACCATACAGACCTCCAACACCATCCTCACCGATGGTAATCAAGTCTTTACAGAAGACATCGGTCACAGACGCTGTAGCATTTCCGAATACAGCTGTAGTATTGACATAGATGGCATCAGAACCTGCTGAGGTGTTACCACCGGCAAACACCGCATTGGCAATTTCAATACCCGTCTTATCCAACGCTGCCCATTGCCCGCTTCCGTTAGATAGTTTGTTCAAATCCTCGGTCTCGATGTAAGAGCCTGGTGTATAAGATGCATCATATTTCCAGTTCGTTTCTTGTACTAATGTGTTCTTTGTTTCATCTGGAATAGCGTCAAATTGAGCTTGCGTAATATAATCGTTGGCTTTATAATAGGTTGTGGCTCCTTCTCCTGTTCCAGTTGTAATGTCTGTCAATACTTTAATGATGCGCTCATTTACAGGACAATACGGAGAGATAATTACCTTGCAGTCCTCTGTCAAGTTGTCACCATCGTAATAATAACCTGCAGTCTTTGTACCACTCGTTGTTGTTGCTTTCGTTCCATGAGCGCTATACACGAATCCTTCATCACCACCACCGAATACGTTACCATCACCACTTACAACTCGTTCTTTCGTACCAATCTTTCCTCCATGGATATATACCTCAGTATTACCAAAGACATAACCCTTCGAACTGAGGTCCATGGTCGCTTGCTCAGGTTTGGTCATGTAACCCTCACCTCGCCAGTTGTCGTAACCACGACCGCCACCAAAGACATTACGTTTAACTGTACCTTGATACAATTGAACGCGGGTAGAGCCTGGCATGTAAATCTTGGCCACACCGTTTGTGAAGGTCGGACCACTTTTAGCATCGGGGGCTGATGTCTTCACAGTACCACGTCCCACAGGACCAATCTCACCTCCTCCGAACAGGCTACCACGAATGGTACCACCATACATCTTTATATCGGTATGGTCAACGAAACTGTTGGCTACATAACCGCCTCCGAATGCATTACCTCCGTGTTTTTCCAGCTTCTTGTCACCAGCTTCTTCATCATCTAATTCTTCAACATACTCGTAGTTGGGGGCTTGTTCGGTACCCGTGTTCTTGTAGTTATAGCCTATGTATCCGTTGTTGATGGTCAGGTGAGCTGTACCATAGATGGATCCTCCTTCACCACCACCATAGACGTTACGTCTGATGGATGGAATTCCGTTGGTATGACTGGTTCCGTCCAACTTACCAATCACAACATGTGCCTCACCCAATATGTCGGTACATTGATCATTGTCATCATAGAAGTTTGGTATCTGCTCGTAAATGATGGTATCGTTCTTATGATATATCTCGTCGCCGTCATCATAGTTGGCATGACCTACACTTCCTCGCCATCCACCACCATAGACGTTACGAACCGTTCCGCCCTGAATATAGGCGTTGGCGCTGGCGGTGAAGCCTGCACCAAATAGGTTGTTCACACCACCTGCAGTACCTGCAGCATAGAGGTCTTTCTTCACTTCTCCACCAAGTAGGGCGATGTAAGTGGTTCCATATACGTCACCACTCATGTCTTTCAAGATACTTCCCAATCCGCCACCGTATGCATAGTTCACCACGGTAGCGCCTTCGTTGATGATGACGTTCGTGTTGTATTTCTTTCCTGCCAACTGAGCTGCTGTCTTATCGTCCAACTCTGCTCGTTCGTTTACGTTAGTGAGGTTAGTCGCTGTATTGGCTGCATAAGTATTGAATTCATCCGTTGGAGTATAGTAACCGCCCAACGACCATGCATCCTTCCAGTCTTCTGCCCATCTGGTTTTAAGCTCGTCCGTCTTCGGAACGTGTACTCCGTTAGTCAGTGTCCATTTGTCTGAATCTTTCCAGAATGGGTCGTCAGTCGCAATCTGATTCGACGGGCCGTCTTTATAAAGGTTCATATACTTCTGCACACTCTGTGCATTGAGCACATGTCCCATTTCACCACCACCATAGACCTCATAAACCTGAGCACCGTTTTCCAAGTTCACCTCGGTGTATTCCGACCAGGTGTCGACACCTCGTCCTGCACCATAGACGTTGGCCAGATAGCCCTTATCGTAATTCGACCAAACCGGTTTGTAAATGTTTACCTTGGTAAAGAGGGTACGACGTTCGTTGTTGTTGCCGCCATAGATGGCATCAGTCACACGGGCACTCTCACTCATGTAGTTCACGTTTGACTCATACACATCACATGGAGGAAGAATCTGTGTACCATACGCACCTCCGAAGATACTACCAATCTTGATGGTAGAACCATCGGGTACATTAACGATGGTATTGCGGGTGACACCCTCGTTGTAGCTACCACCGTATGCTGCTTTGATATCTCCTCTGACAAGGTCGATGATGGCAGACAGATTATCACGATTAGTCAGATAGGTTGTGTAGTTGTTATAAGCCGTTGTGGCAGCCTCTGATGCACCTGCGCCAGGATCTTTCACTTCTGGCATACGAACCAATGGGGTTTCCGTGCCCATACCCAATCCGTTGAAACTACCAGCACCGAAGACTTCTGTCTTCTTGAATTGCTCCATGGCTTGAGGAATGTCGATCAGCACGTAACTGCGATCCTGTGACTTGTCGCCATCACGATAGCCAGGGTAACCTGTACTACCTCCGAAGACTGCACTGATGGAGTTGTTGATGTTGGTGGTCTCTGGACGGATGTTCACAAAGCTGCTTGTCAAGAACGGCATTGTAGAACCTGCATACTCGTTGTTGTAGTCATAGTTACCATACGAACCTCCGAAGATGGTATCGACGCGTCCTTGCAGATACTCAACATAAGTGTTGGCCTGCAGTACTTTTGGATTGGCATTGTTGGTGGCATCGTATTTATATACCTTACCTAAGACATCAAATGCATTCGCCCCAGTTTCTACGCGTACCTTACCCGTAAAATTGTTAAGAGCGTGAATGGTTCCACCGAAGTCGTTACCTCCATATACGACATCGCGTATCCATGGGTAGCCTTCTGTGTAACCTCCATTGCCGTCGGATTGTTTACCAATATACACTTCAGTGTGTCCTAAGATATCGGCATCGCTGGATCCTCCAAAGACATCATAGGCACGACCTTTGCCCAGATAGACTTTCGAGTCACCACAAATATCTCCTTCATTTCCACCTCCATAGATGTATTCGATATCAGCCAAATCGTTATCAGTTCCTTCGTGTGAGTAGATGGTTTTGGTTGCTTTCAGGTTCACTGTCGTGCTGTAGTCTGCATCGTAGTGGTATAACTTTTTGTTAGTGGTGTAATTCCCTGTTGTAGAATCGTATGTACCATCAGCTGCAAGGGATGTGCCAATCGACTTACCAACGAGTCCTTTCTCGCCTCCACCGAATGCCTGGAAGGCATAACCCTTGTTCAGGTTAATAGTGGTGTTACCCCATATCTCGGTATCCTCACCCTTACCGGCACCAAAGATGGCCATGGCAACAACCTCTAAGTCGTCGCGCTGTTTTTCCAGGATAACACCAGTGTTACGGTTACCTTCAATGTATGTATCAAAGACTACTTTACCATATCTGTCCCTGATGTAATCTCCAGAACCATCATCTGTTTGTGCTATTTGTACGGTATCGGCAAATATTTCTGACTTATTGAGCACGTCAGCGTCAACATTGATGACTATATTACCGTTTACATGTCCACTGTTATAGCAGCCTCCATAGATGTTGCCTCCTAACAGACGACGGACAAGATCCGCATCAGAATCATCATAATTATTATCATCCGCTACGAAATCGTTTTCAGAATCATCCCATATAACGGTGTTCCACTCCAAAGAGTTACCGAGTGTAGTCAGTTCATAGTATGGATTCTCTTCGGTTGGTGTTTCCGAACCGTCAGCAGTAAACTGACTCGATCGCAGATCCGTCTCGTAATATACCTTGCCTTCAGTAAGCGTACCACTGGTAATATCAGTAAACGTATCATCCCATCGCTTTGGCTCTATTCTTATTCCGTTGAGGTTCATCACCAGACGATTCGTTTGTTCTTTTTGGAATGCTGTCTTACCATCGGTCTCTGTTCGTTCTGCAATTGTTCCTAAGATTCCTCCTTGGTAGCCTTTATGATAATCGGTTTCATCGATGTTGGCATTGTTACAGCCACCCACCAATTTGTCAAAGACGACAACCTTGGCGTTGAAGTCCATAGAATTCGTGCCAGGGTAGGTCATACTACCTACGTTACCTCCACAGTAGAATGAGCCGATGTAACAGGTGTAATCCTGATAGGACTTTGATGGGTCGTTGGGGGCATTTGCGTCATAGTCGAAAACGATTGATGGTATCAGACTCATGGCGGTACCTTCCATATAGGTGTTCATCTGGGCTTGGCTGTTTTCGCTGTTTTTCAGGTCTATCGAACTGTAATCAGTACCACCACTGGTTGCTAGTTTTCCCATATCATCCACGGTGCCTGCATACAGGTTCACGATATCGTCCCTCACCATGTTCTCTCCGTTGTTGCCCAAGAATGCATTATCAACCTTTACGTGCGATCCGATTTTGAGCTCTACAATTGGATTATCCATGACAGTATTAACCGTGGCACTGTTTCCTCCTACGAAGACAGAACCATGGATGACGGTTGGATGTTCCTCTGTTCCTAACAAACGGAGCGATACTTGTTCAGCATCTTGGCGGAAGATATTGAGGGCTTCGACAGATTCAAGCCCTTCTGTAAATTCTAGCTCCGATAGACCTCGACTGGCTCTTTCTGCATTCTCTTTAGTTAAAACGGTTTCTGGGTCGTAGTAGTAGTCTCCGTAGATGAACTTGCGTGCAGCGGTACTAACCAAATCGGGATTATCGGTGTAGGCATACGAACCGTTACCTCCTCCATAGACGTTCCCAAGTACTGAGGCGTAGATACCCACAGCATTACCTCCATAGACGTGTCCCGAGATATCGTTACCACCATATACATTGGTAATCTGACCGCCACGTATCAGCGTGCGGGCGGAGAAACCCGCAGGGAATCTGTATATCGCATTACCTTGAGCATCCTTGTCGCTCAACTGAATGCTCGCTGTCGCTAAAGGATTCCCTGTGTCATCAAGTGGTTTGACATCTGCTCTTCGACAGCCTCCATAGACATTCTCGACAACCAGTTTGTCGGTTTCCACCGGGTCTATCTCCAGCAGCAGACCTTCTTTCCATGTCATATCACCTTCGTTACCGCCAGAGTAAAGGTCACGTATGATGCCTCGTTGCAGGTTCCAGGTAGGACGAATATTCATTGCGACCTTGTTGTTACCACCAAAGACACGAGCAGAGTTGAACTTATAGCTGGTGAGGTTGGCCTGGAAGGTGTTGATCTTCATCAAGTCCTTGAGCTTGGCAAAAGCCGCTGTAGGTTCGGTGGTTCCGAGTAGTGCTGATTTCCTTCCCAAGAAACCAATTGCCACAGTTTGGAAGTCATCGCTCTCGTTGTTGATGCTGATGGTGGTGTTATTGGTCACCGTAGTACTGTTTCCTCCACCATAGACATGGGCGAGACAACCGCCCTTCAGCTCAAGATAGGTCCTGCCCAAAGCGGGTTTGGTGAATTGTTGCGAACTTCGGGCAATGATGGTATTGCCTTCTTTCACAAGAAATTCGTTGGTGTTCTCGTCTTGCAGAGGGGTGCCGTCTGGGTTTGTATAGGTGAATTCTCCGTTACCACCGCCAAAGACGTTTCCGATAAAGATGGCATAACCCTCTTGCGTAGTAGTCGTGGCATCTGTTGTTACTTCTTTTGTTGAGCGGCTGGTACGGACAAAGGAGTTCCATTCGTTAGTGATGGCGTTCTTCAAAGGATCTGTCTCTTTGGTTTCACCTTCAGCAAGCACATCTGTAAGACCTGTTATATTTTCATTTGTTTTGAGCGGAACCGTAGATGTTCCGATTGTTCCTGCGACATCATTACCACCATAGACATTGGCGATGGTGATATCAGCAGTAGCATGTTCACCATCGATATTGACAAAGCTACGACCTCCGACATTAGCCATACGGGCACCACCGAACACGCTGTGCAGGGTGTCTCCAGCCATCACATTCACTGTGGTGTTACCTTGGACAAGACCCTTGTTTCCACCACCGTAGATGTTTCCACCAACAGTGATAGGAGCAGGTGTCTCCTGTGCCTGAGCGGTCAAGCCAATGAGGCTTATGAGGCAAATGAGGCAAATAAGCCTCATGAGCCCTATTGGCCTCATGAGTCCCATAACTCCCCCTAAAGGGGGTTGGGGGGTCTGTATGTCGTTTCTTTTTGTCATATCTTTCTTAATTTAGTCTTATTGGGCTTATTAGGCCTATTGGCCTCTTTTGCCTTAACTTCTAACTATTACCTGTCAACTTAATCACTGGGTTATCCAAGTCTCCATCCGATAACTGGTACAAGTATGTCGGCACGATGGTGAGTCGCAGGGTGTGCATCTTACCTCGCTCATGTGTATGTGCTTGGTGTGATCCGAGGAGCATGTCCGAAGTGATGGTATTCGTTGCCGTTTGGTTGGCGCGAATCAGGTTGCCTTTCCTGTCATATACATCGTAGGTCGATATGATGACGAACTCGTTGTCCACCGCAGGGGTGAAATAACCTGGTACACTGAGCCAGCTCGTTGATGGTATCTCTGTTCCTTCAGTCATGCTTGTCCTGTCGAATACCACAGCGATGTCGCTGGTTCCGCCTGCTGTTACGTCATTCACATCGAATGTGGCATCTTCACCAGGGATGGTGACGGTGAGGTTACGCTTCGTGGCTCCAGCTCCCGTCACCTTTACCTCTACCTTGCGCAGTTTGATGGAGCGCAACTTGTAGTACTCAGGACTGACCTGATACTCCAGATTGAGGCAGGAGTAGAGGTGGTCGAGGAGCAGGTAGATGTAGTTGCCTTTCGTTGGATCGTCTGCAAGACTTGGATATCCCACATAGCTGTAGCTCCCGACTGTAATGCCAGACTCGGCAATAGGGGTGGTCGTTTCTCCTCCATGGTCTTCCTTTGTCAACCCTTTCACGCCTACCACGACACACACATCTGCTGGTGTGACGGCATCAAGGCCGTTGAGATGTAGGATGGCTTGGTTGTTGAAGTTCGTTTTTGGAGTAATCGATGCATTCCTTGCTGCTGATGCCGGCATGAAGCCATAGACATAGTAGGTCGTTCCGACTTCTTTCACCCACACACCCGAAGACCAGTAGGCTGGTTTCGTGTCTTCTGCTGCATGGAAGGTGAAGTTACCCTCCGTCTCTGGCTGCGTCCCTTCAGCTGTTGTCAGATAGACATGAATCGCTGCCTGTGATGGGTCCGCCTGTGGGTTGAGGCTTGCATACGGTACATAAGGACCAGCTCCATCCGTTGCTCCAAAGAGGGTTGTATTGCGCTCACCACGCGTACCCTCCTCCGACACCTTATATATATTATAATAAGGTATCAGCTCCAGCTTTACCCATCTTCCTCTTCCCTCAGAAGAATCGTCAGAGCAAGCCACCAAGCCCAATAGGGCTAAGAACCCTATGAGACCAATTAGCCTCATAAGCCTTGGAGCTCCCCCTAAAGGGGGTTGGGGGGTCTGTCCTATGTCCTTATATTTTTTCATTTTATTCTAGTGTCTAATGTCTAAAGTCTCTTTCCTCCCCCTAAAGGGGGTTGGGGGGTCCGCCCTTCGGGCATCACCAGTTATACACCTGACGCGTCGCCGTTGATGCAACATCCCATGTCTTGATGGCTACCTGTACCTCGTCGAACTTGATGCCGCCACCTTCCATCACTTTGAAAATGTAGGTGTAGCTGTAGCCTGGACTCCAACTCATATACGAAGCGGGCACTTCGGTGGTCTGGTCTGCTCCGTTGATGTTGGCCGTGAGGGTGTAGTTCCCTTGACTCTTGACAGGTAGGACGGTGTACCACTTCTCATGGTCTGTGTACCAGTCTTCGGTGAAATAGACGTTCTCGCTATAGTCTTTTACGGTGGAGTTCCACGATGCTGTGGTTGCTGTGCCCGTAATCGGGAACTCGTAGTCTATCGTTCCTCCGAGTGGAATTCCCGCATGTGGGTCAGTAGGCCTGAACACCGGATCTTCTATCTTTGCACGTGTCAGATTCACTCCATCCGCGAAGGTGAACATAAACCTCACCTTGGCTAATGGCTTGGTGAACTCCAGTTTCACTGGTTTACCGAACTGACTCGGCACCTCGCTGCCGTCGCTGAACCATAGTCGTGAGACGTATGGGTTTGTGGTCAGTGGATCGTTATCATCCTCGTAGTTTCCATTTACTTGAAGGCTCATACGACACTTACTATAGTTGCTTCCATCAGCTCCATGATACCCATATTCTTCATAAGTTTCATAGCCCTCACCCACATGATAGAACTCTGTCGTCACGTTAGCTGTTGCTGGTGCAAAACCGAAGAACTTGTATGCCTTGGCGTCATAGTCCCAGTATTTGATGGTCTGCTCCTCGCCATTCACGTATTCCCAGCCGCTGCTGTTCGTTGTTGTGGTGTAGGCGGAGTTGTTTGCCCATGTAACGGTGTAGCCAGGGATGACACACTGTGGGGTGATGTAGTTCGTGGGCTCGACAGGATCACCATTATTATCTTCTTCGATTCCCTTGTTCTTGAAGGCCCACACCTGGAACGAGGTGATGCCTTTCCCTGCCAGGGAGGTCTCTGTACGCGTGCCTGCCACCACGTCATTCTCCTCCTGCAATCCTCCGCTGAAGCTGATGACCTCCTGCACCAGTGGCTCCGGCTCCTCAATCTGCTCTTTCGAGCAGCTGATGAGCCCTATGAAACTCATTAGCCCAATGAGGCTTATTGGCCCTATGAGCCTTATAAGACCTATTAGCCCCCTTAGTCCCATTCCTCCCCCTAAAGGGGGTCGGGGGGTCTGCCCCTGCTGAGCTTCTAACTCTGCGATGCGAGCTCTTAGCTGGGCGTTCTCAGCTTCCAACTCAGTAATGCGGGTTTGTTGGACGTTGCGGTAGCCGAGTCGTGCGGCAGTCATCTGTTCGCGGATGCCGCCGTTCTCTACGAAGTCCATCTGCAGACGGTCAAGCAGTCTGCCCATCATGTTGTCATACTGGTGTATCAGTGTGATGGCGATGTTACAGAGGGCTTCGGGTGAGCGTTTGTCGATGTCCTTGGTGTAGTCTGTCGGACGGTTGTGGGTCTTGCTGTATTCTTGTATCTGCTTCACGCGTGGGTCTTCGACATCCCATTGTTCGAGTCCACGGGTGCGCAGATAGTCCTCGTAGTCGCCCAGCACTTCGTGCATGCTTGCACGAGCTACGCCAAGGAGCTTGATTTCCGTTTCGGAAGATGTGGCGGACGCAGCGCATCCCTCGATGATATTCTGCTTGCCAGAGCGGGCGGCTTGAATGACTTGATCGACAGTGCGGTCCTTACGAGCCACGAAGTAGTGGTTCGCAAAGTAATAAGTGATGTCATAAAGGCATTCCGCCTTCTTGAACACCAGCAGATTGCGATAGTTGCCCTTCTTAGGCAAGAAAGGCTTAGGCTCCAGCGCCTTGCGCTGGCCATCCTGTGCCCCATTGGCCTTATTGGCCCTCATGGGGTTATTTGCCTTACTATCTTTATCGCGGTTGTCGATCATTATCGTTTCCTTTTCTTATCTCTAAAGCCTAGTGACTAATGCCATCCACTCCTATTATATCATCAGCATCTCTTCTTCGCCTATCAACTCCATCTCAAAGTAAACAGCGTGTCCTTCGTCTGACCATTCATGCCATTGAGCAAAATTGCAAAATCGAAGTACGTCCATTCCCAATAATGCAACATCAGATTCGGAATCACACACATATATAGGGGTGTCTATTGTGTCTTCGTCAGAGAACGACAGCCTACACATCTGAGCCTCTGTCTTAAGTGGCGTTCCGTCAACCATTGTGAAATCACAATTCCCAAGTGAAGGTAATCCAAGTCCTTCTACAACCGACTTTGGTATTACGGTCACTGCAGCTCCAGTGTCAACCTTTGCATCAATTGTACGCATTTGTCCAGTCGATGGATTCTCCAGGCTGATATACACGTACACCTGTTCGAATGGAGCGCTTAACTTTAATCGGAGCATGGTTCCTGTTTTTAGTTCCACATTTTACAACTCTAGGCTTGGGAAGACCATTTGGTCGTTCGCTGTCGAAATCGACATACCCAAAGTCCGGTATTTTACTCTTTTTCTCTTCCATATTTTCATTTTTTTTCTTATGTCTAAAGCCTAACTTCTAACTCCTAACTTATTAAGTCTCTCCCAGCAACACGGCCTTTCTCTCCGAGAGATACGGCCTTTCTCTCCTCGCGTTCCTTCTTCTCCCCATAGAGGGGGAGATGCCTTTCAGGCAGAGGGGGTCTTTTTCTGTTGTTCCAAGTGGAGGAGTCGAACCTCCACTTGGTTTGTTTAGCCTTTTGGCTTTCTCCTCCTATTTGGAAGGAGAGGGTTAAGAGCCTACTACAGCAGTAGGAGTACCTACCTTGATAACCTTGTAGTGCTTACTCTTTACGTTTGAAGTTGAAACAGCACCTGTTAATGCCGCATTATATGTCGCAGCTTCAGCTGCAGTGTAATTTGTCGATGTAGAAGGATTAGTATCTGAAGTTGAAACAGCACCTGTTAATGCCGCATTATATGTCGCAGCTTCGACTGCAGTGTAATAATGCAGATACTCAAATACATATACCGTGTTATTTACAGCATTGAAAGTAGCACAATTTATTGCAAGTTCCTTGCTGCCAGGAGCATCAGCAGCAGGAATAGATGTTTGACCACCAATAAGCCTATCAGCGGTTTCCTCCGTTGTCGCTACTGGTGTTACAGTCATCTTCTTACCATTAGCGTCTGTAACGGTGTATTTACCATCGGTAAGTGTCTTTGTCAAGACATTTGCAACCTGTTCTTCTGTGATAGCAACGTTTCCTGCTCCGTCAAGACCTTGAGCTGCACCTACCTCAACAGTAGCGGTGTAAAGATTTGCATTTGTGCCTACAGTAAGAACTGTTGTTCCACCATCTTCAACAGCTACATAGATATTGCCAGCGGAATATTCATTAGTTACGGCTCCGCTTTGGTAAGTTGTAATGCTTGGATCAGCAACTGTGGTAATGGTTGTCTGACTACCATCCTCGGTTTCTTTTACGATAGCATCAAGAGTGATAGGAACGAGCTTATCATCAGTAATTTTGAAGATATATGTATAAGCATAGTTTGACATCCACTTGGTGTAATTGGCAGGAATTGTTGCAGTAGCACCAGATACATCGATGGTTTCACCAGTACCGTCACGTGACACTAAAGTATAATCCATCTTAAGGGTCAAAGTCGCACCTGTTGAATTAGGCAGAACGCTGAGTGGACTAGTTGCAGTTGCAGTGCTTGCTGTACGGCCAATATATGTATTTTCAACATCAGTCTCCTTATAATCGTAGGAAGCATAGCTAGATAATGTCGTAGGGAATTCAACCTTTGAATCTGGAGTGTAACCAGTTGTAGATTCCAATGTTATAACAGGATCATAACTAGCATCAAAAGTAATCTCATAAGTGCCACCCTTGGGAATAGAATTTGCTGCACCATATAATGCAGGTACTAAACCATCATTTCCTTCCACATCGGGATTGCTGTCAGATTTTGTGTTATCGTCTATATAGAATCTCAAATCCTTAACAGAATAACCTGGGATTGTCTCAAAGAATTTCAGTTGAATCTTAGACAAGAAATTCACGAACTCCAAATCTACTTCTGTAGGAGAAGACGATGATGGAACGATATGCTTCTGCTTAGAAATATAGCACATTCCTAATTGGCTTTGGCTTCCTGTAAGCTGGTAGCCTGGATGCGTATCGCTGTCACCATAACCTGTTAATGCAAGAGCAGTTGCTTTTGCATATTGATTATCTGAGTCTGCGTCGCCATCAGTATCAGCTTCACCTGCTCCTAGAGAGTATGCGAAAAAGTCATAGGTTGATGCATTATAATCCCAATATTTGATAGATTGGATAATATTGGTACTGGAACCTGTCGCATTTGCTGCAACTCCTCTATCGTTGAGTTCATCTCCTGTCGCCATTTTTGTACCGAAAGGTAAGTTCTTATAGCTAACATATTCCCAACCTGCAGAGTTGGACTCTGTTGAACCTGCAGAACTACCGCTGGCATCAACAAAGTTTGCCTGATAGTTGTCAAACACAATCTGGTTACCTCCTTTATATCCCAAAACTACGAAGTTTTTGTTCAACAAGCTTGCTGCAGCGTCACCTGTCTTTTCGTCACGTGTTACTTTTCCGTAACTCGAGTTGAACGAAATGGCTCTTTCTCCAGTGGTTCCACCTTCGAATTCCCCCACGTACTCTTCGTTCGAGCAGCTTGCAAGTCCAATACTTGCTATGATAGCTGCGAGGATTAAATAATTCTTTTTCATAAGCTTTAGTTTTTAAAAAGTTATTAAATATGTTTATTTCTTCTCGTTTTTGTTACCAGATGGGGAGTCGAACCCCATCTGGCTATGATTGATTATTCGTGGATTCTGATAATCTTGTAATACTTCGCTTCTGCCGTTTTCTGAACAAAGTATGAACTTACGTCTGTAACGCCAGCTTCAAATCCTGTGGTATTAACTTGTGCTGAACCACTAGCAGTAGTATAATATGTTGTACCTGCAACATAAGTACCTGTTGCCGCTTCGTAAGTTGCTGCCTTTGTGTACTCGAATGCATAAATTGTACCAGCTGCTGTTTTTTCACCAATAATAAGAGCACCCTTATTTGTCAATGGTATTGTTACACCATCAGGGGTGTCATTAGCGGCAATGGCAGTAATTTCCGTCATTAGAATATTGAAATAACCGTCCGAATAGTATCTGGCCTCTTTTGCTGTCATCACTATTCCATTGGCATCTGTAACAGATATCTCATTTCCATCAGCATGGACTGTAGTAGTTCCATTGTCAATACAATTAGCTACTGAAACTTCATCAATGGTTTGAGCAGCATTATCTTGATCAGAAATAGTCACCTTGTAGAGCTTAGCATTTGCATTAGTAAGGTCTACGTCAGGAACTGTGATATAGATATTAACACCTGAAGGATACTCACATTTAGCATTGTCTGTAGGATTAATTCCCTTCGCATAAGTAGTGATGCTTGTTTCTGCTACAGTTGTGATGGTCTCGATATTAGTAACCTCATCAGTAGAAACTACAGCATCGAATGTGACAGGATAGAGACCTGCTGGTGTGTCGTCACCTGTACCTGTTTTACCATTGGTGTCCTTCGAAATCTTAAATATATAGGTGTAAGCGTAGTTAGAAACCCACTTAGTGAAGTCTGCTGGAACCTTAGCTGTTGCACCAGTAACGTTGATTTCCTCACCAGATCCATCCACAGAAACAAGTGTGTAGTCAACCTTGAGATTGAACTCTTGACCTGCCTCGTTTGGCAATACCGTAAAGTACTCCTTGTCTGTCGTATTATATGCGTAAGATGCTTTGCTTGAACTTCTACCAAGGTAGATGTTTCCTGCAGTTTCATAGAGCTCTTTTCCTCCATAGGACATCTGGGTACCTAACTCTCTGTAAGTAATGTTCGTTGCGCTAGTTGATGAGGCCGCAGTATAAATCATGTGAGGACGTTTGTAGTCAGATTTAGTGTTGTCTGTCAGATTTGGATAGTATACATCATAAGTACCATCCTTTGGCATAGATCCTGAAGTTAAATACAATGCAGCAGTAGAAGTAGATGTAGCATCTGTACCATTATAGAACTTCACATTCTTCACTGAGTAACCAGGAACTGTCTCATAGAAGGCAAGACGAATCTTAGCGCAGAAGTTACGGAATGTAAGCTTAACTACTTGATTGTAATTTGCTTTGGCTACAGTGTTTATATCAGAAACGTAGCATGTTTCCAACTGAGCTGATGTTCCTGTAAGGGTAAATACAGGTGCGCCTGTTGATGTGGCTTTACCCATGTTGGCAGGCGTGATAGCAGTTGCTGTAGCATAAGTCTTAGGAGTCCCTGTGCCTTGACCAAGAGAGAAGGCTACGAAATCATACTGATTCTGGCTATAGTCCCAGAACTTGACACTCTGGATGTTAGCACCAGATAGTTTAGTGTCAGTAGTTCCCTTAAGAATCTGACTTTGGTTTACGTACTCCCAGTTGTTGCTGTTTGACTCGGTAGTACCTGCTGTATTTGCTACCCAGTTCACGTTGTAGTTGTCGAATACGACATTTGAAGCAAATGTAGAAGAGCCCTTTGCGCCTTCAACAACAAAGTTGTTATCAAGTGCAACTCTGGATTGCTCAGCTGTTAATTCTCCACGAGTCGTGTTTCCGACATTGAAGCTGAAGGCAATCGCACCACCAATGTTGCTGGATGATGGTGAAGATTCTTCCCCTACATACTCTTCGTTCGAGCAGCTCGCAAGTGCTACACTTGCTATGGCTGCGAGGATTAAATAACTCTTTCTCATAATCTTTCAGTTTTTTAGTTATTAATTTTGTTAATTGTATTCTTGTTTGAATTATGTCTTGTTTTGTTTTTTCTTCTTTCTTTCTTTGACAAAAACATTAAAAACAGCTTTTTAAGATGTTGGGACTTATGTCCCTCGAAGTCGAGTTGATATGCTTTCTTTTGTGAACGAGTTCCCACAGAAACCCTCTCAACTCCCCATCCATCCTATGGATGTCAACATCTT
>JAFZYE010000010.1 GCA_017616445.1 Bacteroidaceae bacterium | reverse complement strand
GACCTGTGTACCACGTATGTTCGACGAGTTCACCAAACCGGCATCCGTCGAGATGTTTGCCAAGACAGGCGTCTATACGAAGGCAGAGCTTGAAGCCCGCAACGAAGTGAAGTGGGAGACCTACACGAAGAAAGTACAGATCGAGGCCCGTGTGATGGGACGTATGGCCATCAACCATATCATCCCAGCAGCCCTCGCCTACAAGACCCGCTTGCTCACCATCCTCGACCTGGAGAACCGTTTGGCCGGCACACTCCCCCTAAAGGGGGTTGGGGGGGCCGAACTCGAACTTCTGAAGAAGGTGACCACCCTCATTGAGGACATCCGCACGAAGTGTGCAGCGATGGTCGATGCCCGCAAGGCAGCCAACAAGATAGAGGATGAGCGCGAGAAAGCTCTGGCCTACTACGACATCGCAGAATCCCTCTTCGCCATCCGTCGTCCTATCGACAAACTCGAAGAGGTGGTCGACAACGATCTCTGGCCTCTGCCAAAGTATCGTGAACTGTTGTTTATCAACTGATAGTTTAAGAGGTAAGGACCTCTCACCTCTCACCACTAAATGTAAATAAATGATATGATGAAACAAACCTTACTTTGGATGTGTGCTGCCATCCTTACTATAAGCGGCATCAGTATGTCAGCACGAGCGGACGACTTCGTGCTGCCTCGTCGTGATTTGACCATCACGGTGCCTCAGTTGGAACCACGTGTGGTGTTTGGTGAGAAGGCCCGCCGACTGGCTACTCTGGAAGCTCCTATACTGAAGAGCGAGACTCTGGGAGTGATGGATGTGGCAGGTGTGAAGGGAATGGATGAGAAACCATTTACCTTTTCCTGGATGCGTACCAATCCCGACGTGAAACCTTACAAGTTCATGGACGACCTCACCTTCGTGGGTGTGCCACTCTTTGTGGCTGGTATCATCGCAAAGGGTGAGAAACATGCATTCCGTCAGAACGATGGAACACGTCATGTGTTGCTTACAGACTTCAAGACAGGAATTGACGACTACACTCAGTTCTTCGGACCTGCTATGACGGTCGGACTGAAGTTGGGTGGGGTAGAAGGACGTTCCGATTGGGGACGTTTTCTTGCGAGTGCAGCCATGTCGTATGGATTCATGGCAGGATTCGTGAACGGCATCAAATACACAGCGAAAGAGATGCGTCCTGATGGAAGTACAGCCAACTCATGGCCTTCAGGACATACGGCAACCGCCTTCGTGGGTGCTACCATCCTGCATAAGGAATACGGACTCACACGTTCGCCTTGGTACTCAGTAGCAGGCTACGGAGTCGCTACAGCGACAGGTGTGATGCGTGTGCTCAACAACCGTCACTGGATATCTGACGTGCTCTCAGGAGCAGGAATCGGTATCATGTCAGGAGAATTGGGCTATGCGTTCAGCGACCTTATATTCAAGCATCGTGGACTGCTGAGAGGCGATATATCAGCTGACCACAGTATCATCGATGACCCCTCGTTCTTCAGTGTTTCGATGGGAATGGGATTCGGAACGAAGAACCTCGATTTCGGAGGTGAGACCCTTGATGACGATGATGACTTCCATCTGAAGTTCCGTACCTCTACAGCAGTTGCAGCAGAAGGAGCTTATTTCTTCAACAAATACTTCGGAGTGGGTGGACGTCTGCGTGTGAACAGTTCTCCAATCAACGGATGGAGCCGTGTGCTCGATTATGCCAACCGTGATGTGAAAGACATCATGGACGAACTCGAGCTCGACAAGGATGCCGACCTCGCAGGTTTGAGCGGTATCGTATTCAACACACCTGAAGCCAAGCCACAGTTCACCATCGAGAGCGACCACCTCACAGAGTTCGCAGCCGACCTTGGTGTGTATTTCAATCTGCCGCTCTCACGTCGTTTCGCTCTTGGAGCTAAGTTCTTGGCTGGACGTAGCATCATGCAGGAGTTGAACCTCTCGGCACGCTATCAGGGAAACGTGAAGCAGTTTGGCGAGGATGCGATGGGCAATAGTTTCGTCACCAATGCTATGAATGCAGACGGGACGCCCAAGACCTATAATACTGAATGGGACTACTTCACACTCGATGCGAACAACACCTTTAAGTTCGGTTCCGGACTATCGCTCACTTATGCATACAAGGATAACTTCGCATGGAAGCTTTTCTTCGACTACGATGTGGCACGCAAGACCTACACCCTTGAGTACAATCCGCTGCACTTCATGCGTGAAGCCCTGCCCGATTACTTCGCGACCATGGACATCATGGGCGAGTTGATTAAGACCGATCCGACACAGTTCTCTGCTCAGGACATAGCCGACTACAACGAATTCTCGTCTTTGTTCGACCCCATGTCAACCAGCATCAAGAAGAACCGCCATACGTTCATCATCGGAGGTTCGTTCGTCATCTCGTTCTGATACCGATATCCATCAACATATAAAAGCCAGGCTCTCAGGTCTGGCTTTTGTGTTTGTTTGGGGATTTGCCCCAATGCGGCTTGTCGTAGGGGAACGAGATTTATTCCGCCACGATGGTGGTCAGCTCATGCTGTTCGTCGTAGATGTCGCCCGTGAGGATGGTGTAGGTCTCTCCCTTCTTGAGTGCAGGTGATGAATAGAGGACGGTTGTGGTGGGATAGGCAGGGGTCATGATTGTTTCCACCAGATTTCCTTCTGCATCAACGACCGACACATATTGCTTCACGTCTTTGCTCTTGTACAGACGGATGAAGGCCTGTGAGGACTTGCTGGATATGGGCTGGTCGCTCTTGTAGCCTACTCCGATGACGGTACCTCCGTCGCAGTAGAAGTGGTTGACATCGAATGCTGCTTCTGCTCCCTCTGGACTGCAACTGTAGATGACGCCGTTTTTCACAAACAGATCGCCTTTGGTGTCCAGACCGTCGTTCGTAAGACTTGACGTAAAGGTGTTGCCCCCTGTGATTTCAATGGCTGTACCTGCCTTGAGTGGGTCGTCGTAGGTTGCAATACAGTTTGTTCCGCCGTTGATGAACAGTTTCTGAGCTGCTGCCAACCCGACTGCACCATGATGTCCGATGGTCTTGATGAGTAGGTTGCCCGCATTCACATGGATGGTCTTGGCCATCACAGCTCGTGCTCCGAGCGTAGGTTCGCTGTTGAACGATGCATCGGTGAGTGTGCCGCTGCTGGTCATCAGGATGCAGAGGATGCCGTTCTCGATGGTGATATCGCCGGATGACATGATGCATTTGCCGTCGAACTCCTCATTGTAGAAGTTGAGGGTGTTCGATGTGTTGATGACAAGGTCGCAGTTGGCATTGATGCTGGAGAGCAGGGTTCCTCCAGCTGTTGCAGAGAGTTTCCATGGATGCTGGCTCTCGATGTTGATACGCCCGATGTCTGAACGTCCGCTAACGATGAGTTCCACTCCTTCGAGGTCTGTAGTGAACGATACGGAGGCTCCGTCGATAGTGGCTGTGATGCCGTCGAGGTTGCCTTGTATGTGCGCTTCTTCTCTGTCGAAGATGACAGATACGGTGCGTTGGGTCTCAAACGCAGATGGTTGCTCCGTAATGGTTTCGTCGATAGGTGCATAGCGTGTATCGAATGTGAAGGTTTTCTGCAGTCGTCCAGGCAGGAAGGCTGGAGTGGGGTAGATGTCGGTATGCTGTGTGCGTACTTCCTTGATGTCCCGGATGTCATACTCGTGGTCTTTGTCTTCACGGATAACGGTCATCAGGGTGTCTTTGTAGTTGATGGATGTGATGCGGTCAACCGTTTCCTGATGGACACTTCCTTGAAGAACGACGGTGTTGTCTTCGTGAGTCGAGGTGACGTCATGCCCAATCACGTACAAGGCAGCAGGTGTCAGCTCCTTGACATACTGGTCTTCATCATATTCGTTGTGATTCCAGTTGACGGAAGCCATCTCCTGATTGAATACGGCATAGTTGGCCGTCAGGAAATCCATCATGAAGTCCACCTCCTCTTGAGGTGTGTTGGCGATTTTCTTGCTTTTGGGATAGGATGACAGCCAGCGAGCCTTCTCACGTTCCCATGCGCCCGAGGTTGTGAACAAATCTGCATAGTGTTCCATCAAGGCTCTGATGTTCTGGAGCGACAGCTGATGCCGAGAGAGGTATTTCCAACGGTTGTTCATCTTGGTGGCGAAGTCGCTCGGACGTAGCGTCTTCGACTTGAATCGGTGTATCAGGTTATGATAGCCCAGCTTCTCGCCCCACGCCATCTGTTTGGCATCCGTACTCGTTTCATCGCCTCCTGCATAGCGGCCTATAGAACCGTCAAGGTCCCACAGGGTAAACAGGAATTTCTCTTCTTTGTTGTTGTTACGAACGCTCAGGTAGTAGTTCTTCTTCTGATTGTCCAACAGCTGGAATGCCTGTATGAACAGGATGAAATCTATGACGTTCTGTTCGTACAGTTTACTTGTGTAGTTGGAACTGAAGTCCTGCTGACCCGTATTCAGAAAATCAATTAAATCGCAGATAGGATCAAAGAATGCCTGAGAGAGTGAGTCGTCGGGGTACTTCTGCTCCCATCCGTATGACTGCTTCGAATCGATATATGGCCACAGGAACGAGTCGTTAGCCGGTCGCTCGGAATAGCTCGAGAGGTATGTCTCGCCACATTCCCAATTGGCTTTCCATAGCAAACCACGTAATACATTGGGTGTTGTCGCGGTTGCCTCCTTCGTCTTCTTCAGATTCAGTTTCTTGCGGTCGATCTTGTCTGTGAAGCACATCAGACCATAGTAGGAGCCATTGATGAACGTCTCCACAAACTCGCCTTGAGTGCCGTTGCACTGATAGTTGTTGTCTGTGTCGTAGGGCAGGGGATCTACAGCTGTCCACAAATCCATCAGTACGCGGTTGCGCATACGACTATAGTCGATGTATTCTGAGGCGAGAATCCAGTCGTCGTCCTTGCGGTAGCCCAAGAGGTGTACGTCCTGACTTTCGCCCTCATTCGTCAACTCGATGTTGAAACTCTTTTTGGGTTTGCTGCCTGATGTCGCTCCACGAAGTCGTATCATGATGTCGGTATTGAAACAGGCCATACCCGCAACTTGTGAGTTCTTCAGTTTGGTACGGCATCGGGCATCGATGACACTCATGTTGCCTGCGTATTTCTTCGTGTGGTCTTCGTCGCCTTTCGTGATGGAGTAGTTTTTTGACATCTCGTCCAATGGACAGTCAATCACCACGAAGGGTAGGGTACTGAAGATCAGTGACCATTGTCGGCTTTCGCCGTTCTCGATGGTCAGGGTGTTCGTGGTGTTATTCGCCCATTCTGCAACAAGCAGGTTACCCAGCTTGCCGTTTTCTAATGCCTGCCCGTTCAGCTTAACGCTGCCATACAGACTCTCGTCCCATCGCATTGTTCCCTTCAAGGTATGACTGATGCCAGGATCGATTGTGGCATAAATGGTGTTGGCTGCTGTGTCGGCCACAAGTGGTACCTCGTTGAACCACAGTCCACAACTACGCTGAGCGTATGCACTTTGTGCAGAGCACAAAATACAAAATAGATATATTATAAATAAAAATCGCTTCATATATTTTACATTTTACAATTTTATTCTTTAAGAAGTTATCGTTTCACTCGAAGTTATAGAAGTTATCGGCCTACGGCCTCGTAGTTATCACTTCGTTCGACGATACTTTGCTGATGTTAACACCCATTGGTGTCGTCTGTCACTCCTGGACTCCTGCAACTACTGTCACTCCTTATTTCAATTTTTCAACTGACTCTAAACTATAAACTTTACACTCTCAACTTTAATTATTATGCATTATGCATTACTTAAAGCTTCCCAATGTAGTGGACTTTTTCTCTATTGTGAAGTCGTACTCCGTCACAGGGGTGTCGTTGAACGACTTCTCGTAACTCAGGATTTGGTACCTGTTTCCAACTACGAGGCTGCTGTTTGAAAAGAGCACAGATACGGTGTTGTAAGTGTTGGGTACGGGGATTGCTTTGATGACATTCCCGTCAGCATCGGCAAGCGCCAGTCCGCTGATGTTCTTTCCTTTTACATAACATAGCACACTGGCCAAGTCGCTCGATTCATAGGGCAGACAGTTACGGGCTCCCAGACTGATAATCTCTCCACCCATTACTTTGAATGTCTTGCCATCTGTGTCAAGTCCCATTTGGTCAATATCAGCACCGATAGTATAGAGCATTCCGTCGTACACAAACAGGAAACTGACGTCAAATCCATCGTTCTCTGTACTGCATATCAGCACATCGCCACCATGCATGTAACAGCCTTCTGCATTCATTCCGTCATCTACGCTATAGCTGCGTATCTTACCGCCATAGATGTCGATTGTCTTCTTGGACTCGATACCTTCTGCAGCTGCGCCACCCGAACATCTGACATATATGTTGCCTGAGTTGAAGGTGATTTTCCCAGATGACTTGATGCCTTTAGGCGATGCTGCTGCACCTACCTTGTTTCCATGACTGTCTTCTTCCTTAACTTCCGGAATACGTTTTCCGCTGGTACGTACATAGATGTCTGCGTTGGTAACGGTCAGGGTACCCAAATAGTTTGACTTTGTTTCACTGATGACTTGCTCATGTCCGGCACTGATACCCTTTCCACCACTTCCTGTTGACAAGCAATAGATCTCGCCTCCAGACAATTTCATGTCCCAGTTGCTCTTGATGCCGCAGCACGAACTATAGTCCTCTTCCTCATCATCCCATAAAGCGTCGCCCGTAGTGATGGCTTTTACCACACCACCTGTAATCCACAGCAACGAGTCGGATGCGATGCCTTTGCTTGCCAGACCGTTGCAATATGTGCGTAGCACGCCTCCACCGATGATGACGTGGTCTTTTCCATAGACAGCCTTCCCTTTCTTTGCATGGCTGTCAACATGGATGAATCCGTCCATCTGATGAACGTAGTTGTCGGAAGCGATACCACATTTCTTGTTGGCATTCACATAGAGCTGTCCCTTACCTGAGATACACAGTTTGCCTTCCGCAAAGATGCAACCGCGTTGGTCTTCGCCTTTCACCTTCGTGTATGATGCTCCATCGGTGAGGGTATTGACCGTGTTTGCAGCAAGGTCGATAAACAGTCGTTTCTTCAACTGGCTGTTGATGACAGGTCCTGTAGGATTGGTCAGGGTTACACCATTCAACACAATGCATGCCTTACGCTCGCTATACAACTTGAATGCTGCATCCTGATTCTGTCCCGATAGAATGTATCGCAGTCCTGTAGCAGCTGTCGTGATGGTGAGGTGCGCACCTTCCTGAGTGATTGTGAGCGAGTCGGTATCGCCCGTTACGTTTGCACCCGCTCCATCGAATACAATGTTGACGGTCTTTGTCCAAGTGGTGTGAGCAATAAAGTCGTCGAAGTACTTGCTGGATGCGTCCGTCTCTTCCTTTTCTTCCTTCACACGTTCCTTGTCGGATTCATCGAACGCGATGTCGTAGTCAAAGTCTGTAAGATACCTCTCAGGCATCACCTTAGAGCGCCACGGGTCGTTCTCGTTGAATGTCATCAAATTGATAGAAGATACATCGAAAGGGGTAGCGTCTGTATTGCTCCAGAAGGTCGCATACTTAGGCGTGAAATCAACCTGATTGACATGGTTCATAATGCGCACACGGTTGTGCCCATCCACCGTCTCGTTGATATATACATTATGCTGCGCGCTCATGCTTAATGCGCAACTCATCAAACATAATGTATAAATCGTTCTTAGTTTCTGCATTTTCATCTTAACTGTCAATTGTCAACTATCAACTTACTTCACCATAAACTTCATGGTGTTCTTTCCCACTTTGAGCAGGTAAGTACCTTTGGTAAAACCACTGAGGTCGACACTTGTACAGTCATCCTTGGTTGTGAGCTTAGGAGTCCTCTCTCGTCCACTGAGGTCATAAACAGTTATAGGCTTAGTTCCACTAACCATTAAACGATTACCGTTTATTTCGATTCTGTCGCTCTTAATTTCCTTTATCGCATCGTCAACATCCTGAACTTCTGCGAACGACCATGAAGCGACATCTGTGAAGTTCCACTCACCGACTGCTCCGTCAATCGAAGTCAGTGTGAGGGTTTTATCACCAAACACCATCTTGGGCTCTTTGGTCAGACTACAAACAACCTTCGTGCTATCCGTCAGAAGTAGAACGAGTGCTTTACTGGCAAAGCAGGGAAGAGTTCCCAGCATTGCAATGATTGCAAATAAAACTTTAGTTTTCATATTAATTTCGTATTAGTTGTCTAATTTTTCTGCAAAGGTAGGAAAAAGTTAATAACGAACAATGAAAAGTGAAAAATACTTGCAAAATCTATAGAGAATTGACGTTTAATCGTTGATAGTTGACAATTAGACACGAGACTTTAGCCAGTTGAGAGTTGAAGGTTATACACATAAGTTTTGAACCGCTTACGCCGTACCCTTTTTGCACCCTCGCGTGGCTGCACGTGTTCCCTCGCGAGGCTGCACGTGTCGCCTCGCGTAGCTGCAAGTTTTCCCTCGCGTACCGTCTTCGTTATTCTCGAGGGTTACAGTGTTTTATTTCGTGAGTTTGATTGCAAATCCTCCGCCAGAGGCCATGTGGATGGGGAGTCGAGTGGCGTTGTTGACGCTACGGGTCTCGATACGGTAGTCGGTCGCTACATGGTCGGCATTGATGCCGTCTGTAGCAATCTCTGCCTTGTATGTTCCAGAGGGCAGGAAACTGAGGTCGAGGGTGATGTCGCGTGCATCCCAGTTGGTTTCCCCTCCTACGTAGTAATTCCCATCACGATCTGTACGAAGGGTGACGATATACTGTCCCATCTTGCCGTCAATCACACGCATGCTCTCGTAGATGGAGGGCAGGGTGGCAATGAAGCGTGTACATTCGGCTTCGCGTTCGTAGATGGTGGGATTGTCGGCCAGCATGGTGAGTGGTGACTCGTGAACGATGTAGTGAGCCATCTGGTGACAGCGTGTGCCCATCGTCATGGGGTTGTTGTTCACAGGCTGGAAGTCCTTCGAGGTAGCATTGCGGAAGCCTCCTGGGGTGAAGTCTGTGAATCCGCATTGCAGACGTATATAAGGGAAGGTGACATCGTAGAGCGGCATGTCCTGTTCGCCGTTCTTGGTCCACTTGGTCTCTTCCATTCCGAACACAGCTTCGAAGTTGATGATATTAGGATAGGTGCGGTTGATGCCTGTAGGGGCGTAGATGCCGTGATAGTCGAGCAGCATGTGGTATTTCGCACATTTGTCGGCAATACGATAAATCATCTCTACTCCTGTCTGGTCGTTACGGTCGAGGAAATCGACTTTGAAGCCTGCGATACCCATCTTGGCATATTTCTCGCAGATGGCATCGATGTTGTCATCGAGACAATTGAACACGCACCAAAGGATGAGCTTCACGTTCTTCTGCTTTCCGTAAGCAACGAGTTCGGGGAGGTCAATCTCTGGGATGGTCGTGAGGAGATCTCCACTTGAAGGAAGGTACCATCCTTCGTCGAGGATGACATATTCAAGACCGTATTTCGATGCGAAATCGATGTAGTGCTTATAGGTGGCGTTGTTGATGCCAGACTTGAAGTCCACACCCGAGATAGCCCAGTCGTTCCACCAGTCCCATGCTACCTTGCCTGGACGAATCCAAGAGGTGTCGCCGATGCGGTTAGGGGTCGCAAGCGAATAGACCATGTTGTTGTCGAGCATTTCCGTGTCTTTGTGACTGATGGCGAGAATACGCCAAGGGAAGACACGGTTGGAGGTACACAGAGCGATGTAGTCTTCTGTGCTGGTCACATACTGCTGCTTGCGCCACTGATAGTAGTCAGTCGTCTTCGGATATTTGGCGAACTGCGCCTTCAGACTTTGACCGCTTACTTTGACAAACATACCAGGATAGGCCTCGAGGTCGCTCTCCATGAGGGTAATCTTAGCCGTCTGACAATCGATAGCTGCAGGGAGAAATGCCAGCAGGTCTTTCTGGCGTGTGAGTGGTGCTACGTTGTAGGTTGCCTGAAACGCCATCGCTTCGGGCTTACGTGGATTGGTGGTGAAAGGCAGATAGCTGTTGTAGTCGCCCGTGAAGCGGAAATCGGCCTGTTCGTTGAGCACCTTGTAGTTTCCCTTGATGCCTGTGGTGACGAAACGGTAAGCTACACCTTCGTTGAAGATGCGGAACTCAAGGTTGACTCCGCAGTTGAGTTTCACGACGGCCTGATTATAGGTTGTTGTATATCGTGCCTGACGATAGAGTGGGGCGGTGATGTCGTCCTTGATGGTCTTGGAGGTTGGCTTGCCTGAAATCTTTGCTTTGGACACATCGGTGGTTGTGCCGTTTGCGTCAATCACCATACCGATATCGGCTCGGTCGATGAGTTGGTTGAAGCCATCGGTTACGGTGAACGACAATCCGTTTGCGTCGCTCAGTTCTACACGGATTTGCTTATTGGGTGAGGAGAGAACTTGTGCAGAGCACAATGTAGAATGTAAACATGCAAAAAATATTAAATTAAAAAATACAAGTCGCTTCAACATATCATTTACAATTAATTAAAGTTTATAGTTTAAAGTTTATAGTTTATAGTCAGTTAAAAGAGTTCAAAGTATAGGGGGCATCTCGCTAACCGTTAACCGAATTCCCCCTAAAGGGGGTTAGGGGGTCTTTATCTGATACGGATAGGTTACTGGCCCTTCTTCGGCTGGTTGGTTCTGTCCTTGCTGTCCACGACGACGTCCGAATCCTGAAGTGGCGGGTTTGTATTCCTTGGTTGGGCAACCTACCACTACGAGATAGAGTTTCTTGATGTTGCCTGGATTCTTGTAGGTGAGGGTTTTCTTCACCTCTGAGTTGACTCCAAGATAAGTGGGGTTGTTGTCGTTATCGACAGCAACAAGTCCATAGCGGTAACCGATATTGTCCTCGTGTGAGAGGGCCTGAAACTGTACTTTGACGGTCTGCCCTACGGCTGGAAGCGTTATCTCGTCGACGTTGAATCCATAGGTCTGAGGTGCATTGACGGGACGTTTCCATCCGTTACCTGCATCTTCCAATTCGCTTTTCATCTCGCATGAGTAGCGTACACTCTCTTTGCGTTTGTCTGGGAAGTCGAAGGTGATGAGGCGACTATAGCAGTCGAGCAACTCATCGCCCATCTGCTTCACATCGACGTTGTACATGCGCATATAGGTCTGGGTGAAATCCTCACCTCGCCTACCTCCACGGAACATGTCGGCCATGTAGGTGAGCCCATGCAGATAGCTCCAGTATTCAAGCACGAAGGGGGCGTGATACATGTTTTCGCTGTTGAAGAGGCTGAGATGGATGAGTTTCTTGAATGCCTCCCAATGATAGTTCTCGTCTGTTGTCCATTTAGGATTCACGTTCCACAACATCCATTGAGCAGATGTCTCGAAGATGCCGCCACCCATGCCTTGTGACTGATGGTCGCACGAAATCTGTATCTGGAACGAATGACCGAGTTCGTGGGCTATGCAGTTGAGGGTCTTATCCTGCACACGATTGGGCGCAATCCAGAGGGCTCCGATCGTGTCGTCGTAGCTACCTCCGTAGGCTGTCCCTTCGAGTGAATAATTGAGCATGACCATCATACGATACTTCTCGGCATTACTGCCTGGAAGCAGGAATCCCATCATGTCGCGATAGACATAGTAGAAATACTCCACACGTGAGAGCAGGTTGTCTAAGTCGACTGTCATCTTATGTCCGTCGAGATCGGGAGCCTTGCTGAGGTCGTCACCAAACCCTTTTTCCCAGAAGCACACCACATTCGGCGTACAAGCCATGCGGTAGTAGCTCCATTTGGAGTCACGGCTGGTGAAGTCGTTATCGCGAAGCTCCTTTGGAATGTAGATTTCTTTTCCTTTGGGTAACTGATAACCCGTTTCCGTCTGTGCGAATGCTGCTAAGGATCCAATGATGCAGCATGCGATAGTTAGCATTAGTTTTTTCATGATTGATGTAATTAATAGATTAAAGCAGTTTGTTAAAAAATAGTTATGATTTGTTTGTCGGATTAACCGCCATAGGAAGTACTACGAACTGTCCATCAACCACAGTGGCGATAATCGTCAGGCGAGGACGGTATGTGTTGGTAATCTTCTCTATATTGATTCGTGTGTCGGTCTTACCTGTTGTATTATAAATAATAAGGTATAGACTTCCGTCGGTATCGCTGACCTGATAGCCTTCCCAATTGGTGGGAAGGTCGGTAACGGGTTTCATCTGCTGGTTGAGTTGCTGGGTCTGCTCGGCTGTCACGTTGCTGTAGCAGGCCATGAGGCGGGTTCCTACTTTATCGCCTGCCAGCAGGGATATGGGTGTATCGGAATAGAAGGCATAGAGCTTGGAGGTGAGAATGGAGTTGTTGTTCTGCTGGTCACCAAATGCGATGCAAGAGGAGGGGGAGAACTTGCGAGTCAAAATGCCTACGCAGTTGTCGATGTTGACCCAGTCAGATTTGAGATTTGAGATTTGAGAGGTGAGAGGTGAGATTTTTGGATAGATGGTGCGGGATTCGCGGGTGAAGGGGTCGGTCGAGATGGCGAGGAGCCCTCCACGTTCGGCCTTGACGGTACACTCTCTCGTAGCACGGGTCATGTCGAAGTAGAGCACGAGGTTATGATCGGTTGCGAAAAGCATATAGCGGTTTCGGAGTAAGCGTTCGTTGGTCTCAAGGGTACCGCTGATGATGTAGCTATTAGAGTCGGAATAGACAATAGCATGTTTGATATCGACTGCATCTGTCTTCTTTCCTTCGACCTCGTAATAGCCGATGAAGTTGCCTGTGTTGCCTGTACGGAAGGGAACGATGATGTTGTTGTGTTCTTCGCTTGTAGGGGCAAAATAACCTGTGTAGCTCTTCAGTCCCTGGCTCCAAGAGAAGCAGGTGAAGCGTTGTGAAGATGAGGCTGTGATGACATCCTGGTCTGGGTAGTAGCTGGTTTCTGAATAGCGTGTGAGGAACTGCTGCCACGTAGCAGGAGTGATGTCGTCGGTGGGTAGCACATGATGCATGAGCCAAGTCATCATGACGCGATGGGCTTGTACTCCCATACGACGTGCTCCGACATCGGGGCGCAGCAGCCACGAGCCATCTGTTGTGGTCTTCTGACGACGGGCAATCTGACGGAGTGCCCGCTGTTCGAGCATGAGGGCGTAGGGGTCGCGCAAGAAACAGGAGACGGTAGAGAACGAGGTGACTTGGTCGTAGAGGAACAAGCTCCAGTCGTTCCCGTTCGGCATAGCCAGTTCGCCGTCTGCTAATGCCAGTCTGTATAGTACTTCGTCCATCACGAATCCCACCTGATGCATGAGGGTGTTGGTCTTCCAACGTTCTTGTTTGTGGATGTCAGTCTGGAACAGTTTGAGGGCTAAGGCCGCCTCACCAAGTTCCTGAGCCACCACATTCTGATAGCTGGTATGGAAGTAATTGTGGTTTTGCAGGGTAAAGTCGTCATAGAGGTTTGCTCCCCTGTAGAGTTGTGCTATCGTAGTCTGGTCGTAGTGTGGGTCGACCACTTCATCATTGTCTTCATCCATCGGGTGCGAATAGGAGTTGACCGCAAAGGATCGCAGACGTTTGAACCATTTCTCTGCGAGGGGATCAGTAGGGAAAAGTCCCAGCGTAGCTGCCAACACATCACATTCCCATCCGTTTTCCTCAGCTTTGGTGTCACCTTTGAATCCTGTAGGAATCGCACGTTCCAATTCGTAGTTGCACTCTGCTTTCAACAACTGATATATCTGTTCACGTTGTTTGGCTGACAGCTGTTCCCATTGAAAGAAAGCCGAATAGGCAACCGACATAGCCCACAGAGATGATTCCCATGAGTGGTCGTCAAGACTGACAGAGCCCCAATACTGATTGTTCTTGCAGGGATAGAGTCGGTTGGCCTTATGGGTGGAGTAGGAGTAGGTGAGGGTGGTGCGTGCCATCGTAGCGAGTTTGTCCCAGCTGACAGATGGTGGGAGCGTCACCTTCCCCTTTGCGTACTTACACAGAAAGGCACAAATCATCGATAGGTCGGCATTGTGGCGCACGCCCTGCTCATTGTTTCCAAAGGTGTTCTCGCCCTTGAAGGTAGCAAGCGGTTCACCCAATGAGTTCTTGTCGTCAATCTCCTGATATTGATTCGATACATAAGGAGTGAAGTCGGCAAGCATTTGAAGCGCGAGGTCGAAATCTTGTGCGGAGCACAATGTAGAATGTAAAATGTAGAATGTAAAAATGAGGACCCCCTTGACCCCCTTTAGGGGGAGAGATTTTAAAATTGATGTCATAGTGCCTAATTTTCTTAACTCTTAATTCTTAACTCTTAATTTCTAGCGTCTGCAAGCTATCAATGAGTTGTTTTGGATTGTCAATGATGGTCTTGGCCTGTTGCTCGATGAGGAATTCCTTATCGCGAAATCCCCACGAGACAGCTATGCAGGGTAGGGAGGCGTTGTGTGCGGTTGCAAGATCTACCTCACTATCGCCCACATAGACCGCTTCGTCGTGCTGGCAAGGGAGCATCTCGATGGCTTTCATCACCATATCGGGAGCAGGCTTGCGTTTCACGTCAGGAGTCTCACCGATTGCCACATCGATGCAATCAGCAAAGAATCGCTGATGGAGGTCTTGAACGGCCATATCGAGTTTGTTGCTCACAATCGCAGTCTTCAGCCCTAACGCCTTACATTGATGCAGCATTGGGATGATACCTTCGTAGGGTTGGGTGCAATCGAGACTGTGTTCGAGATAGTAGGCACGAAACTCGTTGAATACTTTCTCTGTCAGTATGGGGTCGCATCCCTCGGGCAGGGCATGCTCTACGAGTCGTCTGATGCCGTTTCCCAGAAAACTCCTTACCTCCCACTTGCTGCGAACAGGCAGGTTGAATTTTGCCAAAGCATGATTCACACTCGAATAGAGGTCGTCAAGTGTGTTGAGCAATGTGCCGTCGAGGTCGAAGATGATTGCTTGTTTCATTTCAGCGGTGCCGGACCGTTCAAAGTTGGTTTCACAGGAATGATACGGCCTCTCTTGTCGAACGTCATCTCATCAATGCATACCTCACGATGGGTACCAGGACTGTCGTGGAGGAAGTCACGGTTGATGCGATGATAGACAATATACCATTTGTCCTTACCCTTGAGTTGCAGAACTGAATTGTGAGCCGGACCATAGATGTGGTTCTCTGGGTCTTGCTGGAGCACAATGGGCTGTTCGGCTACGGTAATCGGACCAAGCGGACTCTTGCTGGTTCCGTATGCTACGTGATAGTTCGGACTGCCTGTATCGTCAACACTCCAGAGGAAGTAATAGGTACCATTACGATAGAACACATAAGTACCTTCGCGATAGGCATAATCCTTCAGGGTTCCACCTTGAGGAGTCAGCACCGTAATGGTGTTCTCCTTGATGCTGGTCATATCGTTATTGAGCTCAGCTCCAGCCATATAGCCGTTTCCCCAGTAGATATAATGCTTGCCTGACTTGGGGTCGGTAAACACATCTACATCGATTTGCTGACCTCTGCCGACAGGCGATTCGCTGATGATGGGTTTTCCGAAATCGACAAACGGACCGCATGGATCGTCTGCAATAGCAACACCGATTTCCTTGCGTCGTCCTGCATCTGCACTATAGTAGAAGTAATACTTGTAAGTACCGTCTTTCTGCTTCACTTCCTCGATTGCTGGTGCCCAGGCATTTCCTTTAGCCCAAGGAACTTGGTCGGATTTCACGTCGAGCATCGTTCCTTCGTTCTTCCAGTCGATAAGGTTCTCAGACGAGAACACTTGGAAATAATAGCCGCCCCATCCTGGGAATCCATCTGTGGTGGAGTAGATGTAGTATTTCTTTGTTTTGTTCGAATACAGCACCTCTGGGTCTGCATGATAACCTTCAAGAATCGGTTGTTTGGTAGAAGGGAAGGCAGCAAGGAGTCTGTCCTTTTCTTCCTGGGTGATAGGAATCATGGTTCCATGTCGAGGGGTGAACACGCCCTGAGTCTTGGTGTCCTGAACGAATTGGAAGGTCTTCAGGTCTTGGCTGGTGCAGAACTGATAGTGTCCAGCTGTGTAACAGTCGTACATCACAATCCAGCTCTTGCCATCGATAGCCTGACATACTCCCACACCTTCTACCGCATTGCGACTGACTTCCACTCTTGTAGGAATCTTCGTCCAATGCTCTCCAGGCTTCTGACCTGGTGCAGGAAGGATGCTCTTCGTGGTTGCCTGGAAGATACCTCCTCCAGCTTCACTCTTATAGAATAGGTGGAACAAACCGTCTGCTTTGTTGTAGACGATATCTCCATCGATGGCTGCCTTGGTGTCGTCGAACAGCAACTTAGGCTCAGTGATGTCTGTGAAGTCGTCGTTCGCATAGCTGTAATAAATCTTGTCGTATTGGTTTGTGGTCGACAGCAGCGAATAGAACACTACATATTTGCCGCTATGGGTGTCATAAACTGTTTCTGGAGCCCACACACGCTGTACGTTCCTCCATTCGTTCGCAAACTTAGTAGGGAAGTGAATGACTGTATGCTCCCAGTGCAGCAGGTCTGTACTTTTCATGAGAACCATTCCGCGGTTGGACGACCATCCGAGGCTTGACTTCATGTCGGTAGCCACCATGTAAAATGTTTTCCCATCCTCGCAACGAAGGATATGCGGGTCGCGCACACAACCAGTAAAAGCAAGTGTGTCGGATGCCAGGACTGGTTTGCCGTTGTTGAGCGGAGTCCAGTTGTAGCCGTCATCACTCAGTGCATAGCAAATCTGCTCTTGCTCTGGTGCATTACCTGTGAAATACGTGAAAAGGTATGCCACCTTATCTGTCTGTGCATTCATGTTCATCGCCTGAAGCGATAAGATTCCTGTAAGGATTGTAGCTGTTAGTTTCTTCATAAGTTATTTAGTTTTATTAATTATCAAAAGTCTGGTGTCTGTTCCCCCTAAAGGGGGTTAGGGGGTCTTTTATTTCGTTTTCACCAAATCAAACAGATAAGTCACTTTGGCCGTGATGGTTTGGTGGGCTGAACGGCTGAAATCACCTTTCTTGCTATTGTCAAACACATCACCCAATCCGTAGTAATACCTGGCATTCAGCAGGAAATGTCCGACAGGGGTTGATAACTCCATCCCAAGTCCTCCTGCGATACCGTAGTCAATTTTGTTGTACACTCCCAAGCCATATTGCTCAACCACTTTGTTGGGACGTTTGGATGTGTCCCACACACCTCCGCCATACGTCTCTTTGCTTCCGAGGTTGAATCCGAATTGCGGACCAGCCTCAATCACAAATTTGGCACCTCGTCGTTCGCGTCCCCATCCCATCTGCATGAGGATTGGTACTTGTATGTATGTGAGGTTGCGGCTGTATGTGTTACCGCTTCCATCCTCGATGACTTCTTTCCATCCCATATTGGCAAAGTTCACTTCTGCCGATACACCACAGATAGCTGTGAAGTACTTCTCGCAGATGTAGCGTGCAGAGAAACCGAATGTGGGCGAGTATTTGTAATCTTGTTTGATGGTAGGAGTAATATCCATTTTGGTCATCAGCATACCAGCATTGCCTCCAATCGCAAAGTCAGTACGCTTCTCACCAACCTGAGCGTTAAGTGCAACACTTTGAAGTGCTAGGAAACCTATGAGGATGAGATGATACCCCTTCATATTATTCTTTAAATTCTAAACTGACTATCAACTTTCAACTTTCAACTATCAACTTTCCTTACAGCTGTTTCACACTAATCGATCCGTCCGAATTGTATTTCACGAACATCATCGCGTTGTTGATGAATCCGCTCCAGGTGTTCTTATGCGTGAAGTGCATAGGGTTCTGAAGTGATTCGCTGGTCAGGTTCTCGATATTTGCCGCGAAATCCTCACCCTCTACGAACATGTTCCTAACGAAGAAGTTCGCAATATCGTATCCAAGCATTCCGTAGCGAGGATATGCGTTGTACTGATCGCGTCCGAACGTGTTGCGGAAACGCTGGTTGAACGCGTGAGTATCTGTGTCGTTCGGGTTGTTGTAGAAACTGGTGAAGAACGTACAGTTGTACTTCTTGAATGCCTCGACCGACTTGTCGGCAAACGCCTGCCAGTCAGCATATCCGAACAGGTTGAGTTTGAACTCGCCCAACTCCAGCTCGTCTATCTTTTTCACCAATCGGTCGAAAGCGGTCTTCGTGCTCGACGATGGGATGACGAAGTTCTCTTTGGTTTTCGACAACATCTCAATGAAGGTACTCATATCGCTGAAGTCGCAGTTGAAGTAGTTGATTTCCTCAGAGTTGAGGAAGCTCTTCAGACGGGCCGTGTAGTCGGATTTGTCCATCTGTTCATCTATATTGATAAAGATGTAATTGGCGTTTGGATGCATCGCAGCGAACGAGGCAAAAGCACGGTTGTAGGTCTCGTTGTCCATCTTCTGGTTCACCTGATAAACGTTGCGGGTGTTGTTCACGAGGGAAACTGATGATGAGAGGGGTACAACCAGGCTGATGTTGTTGTTCTCTGTGAATGTCTTCAGTTTGGTGATGTTGTTCACATCTTTCGCTCCGATGATGAGTTTCACCTTCTTCATCTGAGGCAGAGCCAGCACGCTGTCGATTTGCTCTTCATCGTAGGCATATACTTTTCCGCTTACGCCGTCCCTTTTCATTTCTGCAACAGCGAGCATGATACCTTCGTAGAAGTCAATCATCGTGATGGCCTCACGCGACTTCTTTTTCTGGCTCAGCCCGAATGGCATGATGACTGCGAAATCCACAGGAACAGGTTCTTTGATGATAACTTCCTCTTCCTCCTCTACTTCCGCAGGTTGCAAAGCAGCCAGCTCAGCCTGGGTGTAAGGGATGCAAAGCAACTGACCTTTCTTGATTTTGTCCTTCTTGTCAGGCTGGAGGGATGGGTTTACCGCGATAATCTCGTCTATCGTCACACCAAACTGCTGTGAAATACTGTAAAGCGTCTCTTTCTTCTTCACCTCATAGGTCAGTTTGCAAGGAGGAATTTCATTCGATGCTTGCGCTTCCTGCTCTACAGGTATGATGGTTGGTTGCTGTACCACAGGGGTGGTGACAGGAGTGACCACAGGTTGGGTAGCAACTGGTTGGGTCACTACAGGAGTGACAACCGTCTGTGTGACAGGTGTTTCCGTCGTTCCTTTCCTTTCCGGTTTGTTCGGCATGATGTCTGTCGAACGGATGATGATATGTTGCTGCGTAGTTGGTGTTTGAGTGCCTTTCGCTGGTATGTTGATTGTTTGTCCAGTCATGATGTTTTCGCCCAATCCTGGATTGACAGCCTGAATGGCTTGTACGGTGACACCGTATTTTTGACTGATGCTGTATAACGTCTCTCCTGCTATCACCTCATGCTTGGATTGTCCCCAAGCAGACAAACTCACCAACACAAAAGTAAAACAAAATGCGAGTATCCTCGTGATGTGACAAATCTTCGATTTCATGTCTTCTAAACCTATAACTTACCTAATTTTTGATTTCAAGGTACAAAGGTACAAAAATAATTCATAATTCATAATCCATAATGCATAATATTTTCGAAAAACGATTTATATGATATGTTTTCCTTCATTTTTTCAATTATTCAATCCACTTCATCACATTTTTTTTGTCTTTGACAAACAAAGCAGGTCAACTTCGCCTCAACTCTAATTTCTGGGTAATAATGCCGTAGAGAGATACGGCATCTTGCTGTGAGCGAAACGGCCTTTCTCTATGAGCGAAACGGCTTGTTGCTATCAGCGAAACTACTTCTCTCTCATTAAGGGAGGTAATGAGGCTACCTTGAACGACCTTTTCGAAAATCTTAACAACTTTGAACTGCATTTCCTGGAATGTGGCTACAACCAAATGGAATAACGGTTTTATGGGAGAAGAATACAGAGTTCATGGCCGCCCAATCTTGGGATGTGAACGGGCTGCGGAAATTCTTCCAAGGTTATTATTGATGACTGAAGAAACTCGTTATGACGATATAGCTGCTCACCTAAGATAGGGGAGCTGTCACGTAGTGACTGAGGAGTATGATAACGAGAACGCCAGCTTTTAATGTTTTTGCGGCTCCTCGTCAAGATAGTTCATAAATTAGTAAGTAACGCAACAAACAAGTTTCAACACTTGTCTTCCCTTTGGGGGAGATAGAGGGTACTCCTCTTTTTGTTACCCTTAAGGGAAAATTTTGTTATCCTAAGGGGCTGCAAATTTTTCCCTTGCTTTCCACAAAATAAAGACAAGGGAGACGATTAGGCAATCCTTGTATTATTTAACAATTCAATTGTTAAAATGTAAAAAAGGTGGTCACGATGGTCAAGGTCAAAGTGGTCAAAGTCGATTTTTGATCCCCCCAAAACTCCGCACTATAATAATATAATAAAATTATATTTTATAGTGAGCTCGAATTCCTTCCATTTCTCACTTTGACCACTTTGACCATGACCACTTTGACCGCAGTTCGATGATATACGCATAAACCTTAGTAGAGAACGGCAACTTTTTTAATATTTTGTCTTCGAGTGGTTCTTTGCTGAAAGCGTTGGATGAACATCATAGGATGTGAGTCAAGCAGGCTTGTAATCACAGATTGGGATGCTTAGACAAGAAGATGCGGATAGCATCTGAACCACGATGAAGTATTTTTGATGTTTTTGATTCTTTTTTATTTATATTACTAAACACAGGTTCTAACTAGGGAAAATTTGCGGAGTAACTAGGAAAAAAGTTTTTCCTAACTAGGCAGTAAAAATGCACGTTGTCATGATGGTCATTTGTCATTTTGCGTTTCGCGTTTCAGTTGTTTCAGTTCAAAAGCAAGTCGATTCTAAAACAATGCCGTTGTTTTGAGCTTTGTATGCCGATGTTTTGACGAAACAACGTCGTTGTTTTGCACGCCCTACGCCGAACCTTTTTTTGCACCCTCACGAGCCTGCACTTGTTCCCTCACGAGGCTGCACGTGTTGCCTCGCGTAGTAACAAGTTTTTCATCCAGAAACATCATTTATTGAAGGCTTTAAGGCTTAAAAATATAGTACAATGCCTTTTTTCTACAAGAAATATGGTTTTTCTCTCTTTTGAGATTGAATTTTTGAATAGATGATGTGAGCGCAAATTAAAGGAAACACATCAAAAACAATGGATTTTGCACCTCTTTTGAGGCAAATAGAGTAGGTTTTTGACACTTTTTGTCCTTTTTACAAGGTATGAAATCTTAGGTGTAATCATTGTATTGACTCGTAACTATTTGTATTGTAGCATGTTAGGTAAGATTTGAATGATCTAAGCGTTCCAGTTCCAGTTGTTCCAATTGTTTTTTTGAGACCCTCTATTCTCTTATTATATTATATAACTACTTATATATCAATTAGTTATATAGTCTTTAGAGGAGAATTGTGTTCCCTGTTTTTTTATTGGAACAATTGGAACTGGAACGACATTTGTCAAAACTTTCAACCCACTAATGCCTAACGTCTAAAGTCCAAAAGTCTTTAACCCTGGCAGAAGTTGAATGATTTTCTCTTAACCCTTGTTTTGTTGAATAGGTTCCGTGAAAAGCCGTTCAATCGTTTTCAGGGTTTGCGGTGCAAAGGTACATGCTCCTTTTGATATTTCCAAATTTTCGAGGTACTTTTCTCTGTAACTGGTCCATTTTTTCTGTATTTTGCCCATACATGAGGCTGCCTGACGTGGTGTCATGTTGTTCAGTGAGTTTCAAAAGTTATGTGTGTATTTGCAGCGTAATTTTGGGTATTTCTATAGTTATATGGATTTGTATGCGCTAACAAATGACGCTATCATGCGCCAAATTGGCTCCAAATTAAAGGAGTTGAAAATTGAAAAATGCGATTATTTTCGCAGATTATCACCAAAAAAACAAGTTGTTTCTTTATAAAATAGCAAAATAATTTGCAGAATTGCAAAGAATATGGTATCTTTGCAGCCAAATAACAGAAAGATGATAATAGCAAACAAGGAAATACTGGATGCATTTGTGCAGAAACATGCGCAAGCCGCAGGCCCTCTGAATACTTGGGTGGAAAAGGTGAAAGGCGCAACATGGCACAATCATGCAGAACTGAAACAGATGTTTCCATCAGCAGACTATGTGAAGAATGGACGCTATGTCTTTAATATTGGAGGAAATAATTATCGTCTGGTTGCTGTGGTCATCTTTATTGGTGGTGTTATGAATATCCGATTTGTGGGAACGCATCCAGAGTATGACAAGATAGATAGTTCAACGATTTAAAGGAAGGAGTAGTTATGGGCAAGAAATTGACAACAAGACAAGAGTATGACGAGACTAAGACCAAAGTCGAAGTCTTAATCGCAGAAGCAACGGAAAAAGGCATGCTTGAACCTGAAATGGATAACGAATACACTCGTCAGATCTCTGCTTTGAGCAAACAGATGGCGCAGTATGAGGATGAATATATGGATATTCTGCCTCTTCGCGAGAAATCTCCGTTGATCCGGTCGATTGAAGACTACTTCTATGCTCGTAATATGAAGCAGAAAGAAGGTGCAAAATATCTTGGCATCAACGAGTCTGTATTCAGCCAAATACTTAGTGGAAAGAGGCGTATCACTATGCCTATCGCAAAACGGTTACACTCGAAATTAGGAATCAATGCCGACATGATACTTGAATATGCTTAATTGTGCATATTCAATGACGAAAAACAATCAATACTCTTTTAACAAGTTGTATTACAAGTCATTCGGAGGTGAATCGATTCATCTCCGATTTTTTTTGCTTTCTGTCGCAATAAAACATAAAATTCTCACGTTTATCATGAAAAATGGTTAAATTGTAGATAAATTGTAAATAGTAAATTGTCAAATGGTAAATAATTCTTATCTTTGCAAATGAAATAAGCTTTAGCTTATAAAGTTTATAGTTGATAGTTTAAAGTTTATAGTCAGCTTATCAAGTTGAAAATTGAAAGTTGAAAGTTGAAAATTGAAAATAAGGAGTGACAGGAGTTGCAGGAGTTAGGAAGTGACAGACGGAACCAAAGGGTGTTAACATTAGCAGAGTATCGTCGAACGAAGTGATAACTTCTGAGCGAAGCGGTAACTTCTATAACTTCGAGCGAAGCGATAACTCCTTAAAGAATAAATAGTAAATAGCTAAATTGTAGATAAATTGTAAATAGTCAATTGTCAAATAGTAAATGAGAAGATGAATCGACTCAAAATATCAATCATAGCATTTCTCTGCAGTTGTCTCTGCGCCTTTACTGCGTTTGCTCAGACGGCTGATCCGAGTGTGACATATACTGTTACAGAAATCGTAAACGATGTTCCGACTCCAAGAGATGAGGAACTGAAATCTGGTGATGAAAAGACAGAAAATGCACCTCTGCAAATCAAGATGTTCGCAAACCTTGAAGACAATATCGGATGGGATGCGAAGTGTGAGTGGAAACTCTATAACACAAAAGACGGTGAATCGAAACCTATCCTCGACCGTTTCGATGAGAACACCACCTATACGCTTGAGAGTTCTGGAACATACGGCATCAAGCTTTATGTGACCTTCTCCAAGGCCGATGAGGAGGATATCGAATATGAGTCGAGCGAAATAAAAATCAATATCACGACTTCGAAACTGTCGTGCCCAGACGGCTTTTCGCCCAATAATGATGGTATCAACGATAAATTCGAAGTCACTTATCAGTCGATTGTCCAGATGTCGGGTGTGATTGTGAACCGCTGGGGACAGAAGATCTATAGTTTCGACCTCTCGAATGTGGATAAAGGATGGGATGGTCGACAAAACGGAAAATATGTGAAGGATGGTGTCTATTTCCTTCATCTGAAAGCGACAGGAAGTGATGGCACCAAATACGACATCAAGAAAGCAATCAATGTGTTGAAGGGGTGGAAAGACTATGATAACTGAGTGGATTGAGGTTTATGGCGCGAAGGTTCATAACCTCAAGAATGTAGATGTGAAAATACCTCGTAACAGCCTTACCGTTATCACTGGATTGAGTGGTAGCGGTAAGTCGAGTTTGGCTTTCGATACCATCTTCGCAGAAGGACAGCGTCGATACATCGAGACGTTCTCGGCTTATGTGCGCAACTTCCTTGGAGGCATGCAGCGACCAGAGGTTGACAAGATTACAGGCTTGAGTCCTGTTATCAGCATCGAACAGAAGACCACCAACAAGAACCCACGAAGCACAGTGGGAACTGTGACTGAGGTGTACGACTATCTCCGCCTGTTGTTTGCAAGAGCTGCTGACGCATATAGTCACGTTACGGGCGAGAAGATGGTGAAATACACAGAGGAACAAATCCTCGACCTCATCCTCTCACACTATGAAGGCCGTCGCATCTATATCATGGCTCCTGTGGTTCGTAGCCGTAAAGGTCATTATCGCGAACTGTTTGAGAGTCTTATGAAGAAAGGCTATCTGCATGTGCGCATCGATGGTGAAGTGCAGGAGATGATGGTCGATATGCGTGTCGACCGCTACAAGACTCACAACATCGAGGTTGTGGTCGACCGTTTAGCAGTCAACATCAAAGACAGCGAACGGTTGGCGAAGAGCGTTTCGACAGCAATGAACCTGGGAGAGGGACTCATCATGCTTATGGATAAAGACTCTGGCGAGATAAAGTACTACTCACGCCGTCTTATGTGTCCTACGACGGGTATCAGCTATCACGATCCTGCTCCAAACAACTTCTCGTTCAACTCGCCTCAGGGTGCCTGCCCATGTTGTAAGGGTTTGGGTTATATCAGTCTAATTGATAAGGACAAGATTATGCCCGACAAGTCGCTCTCTGTCTATGATGGCGCACTTGCACCACTTGGGAAATACCGCAACACGATGATATTCTGGCAGGTTCAGGCCGTACTCGAACATCATGATCAGAACATCCATACGCCTGTTGGCGAATTGCCGGAAGAGGTCATTCACGACTTGATATATGGGTGTAACGAGCGTATCCGCATTCCTGCTGCGATGATTCATCAGACGAATGATTTCTATACCACCTATGAGGGATTGGGACGATATATCAATCAGTTGCGTGAGAGTGAGAACTCCACTCAGGCACAGCGATGGGCTGATTCGTTCGACAGCATCACCGTGTGTCCCGAATGTGGTGGCTCACGACTCAACCAGGAGGCGATGAGCTACCGGTTTGCCGACAAGAACATCTACGAGTTGGCAACGATGGACTTGAAAGACCTTTACGAATGGGTGGACAACGTGAACGACCGTCTCACGACCAAGCAACAGAAGATTGCAGCAGAGATTCTGAAAGAAATCAAGAGCCGTCTGCAGTTCCTCCTCGATGTAGGACTTGACTACCTTTCGCTCAATCGTAGCACCATGAGCCTATCAGGTGGTGAGAGCCAACGTATCCGATTGGCTACACAGATAGGTGCCAAACTGGTCAATGTTCTCTATATCCTCGATGAACCCAGCATCGGACTCCATCAGCGCGACAATCAGCGCCTCATCAACTCCCTGAAGATGCTACGCGATGAAGGTAATACCGTTATCGTGGTGGAGCACGATAAGGATATGATGCTCGCAGCCGACTACATCATCGACATGGGACCTTTGGCTGGACGAAAGGGTGGGGAAGTGATGTTCCAGGGAACACCCCAAGACCTCCTGAAGACTGATACTCTTACAGCAAAATTCCTGAAACAGACCCATGAGTCCTATGGGGCTCATGAGGTTAATGGGGTTCATGAGACTGATGGTGGGTCTTCTCTTACCCTTCGTGGATGTCGAGGCAACAACCTCAAGGATGTGTCTGTGTCGTTCCCGCTCAGGAAACTCATCTGTGTGACAGGAGTGAGTGGAAGTGGAAAGTCAACACTTATCAACGATACCTTGCAGCCCATCCTCAGCCAGCATCTCTATCGTTCGCTTAGGGAACCGCTTGCCTATGATGCCGTTGAGGGGTTGGAATATATTAATAAGGTGGTGACGGTTGACCAGTCGCCTATCGGGCGTACACCTCGTAGCAATCCTGCAACCTATACAGGCGTGTTTAGCGATATACGTGATTTGTTTGTCAAACTGCCTGAAGCCATCGTGCGAGGCTACAAACCAGGACGCTTCTCGTTCAATGTGGCTGGAGGCCGTTGTGAGGCCTGCGGAGGAAATGGGTATAAGACCATCGCGATGAATTTCCTGCCTGATGTGCTGAGTCCCTGTGAGGTGTGCAGAGGAAAGCGTTACAATCGTGAAACCTGCGAGGTGAAGTTCAAGGGAAAGTCAATCGCTGATGTGCTCGATATGACCATCAATCATGCTGTGGAGTTCTTTGAGAATCAACCTCATATCCTCAATAAAATCAAAGTCATACAGGATGTGGGATTGGGGTACATCAAGTTGGGACAACCCTCATCGACCCTCTCTGGAGGGGAAAGCCAGCGTGTGAAACTGGCTACTGAGCTCAGTCGTAAAGATACAGGAAACACCCTCTACATTCTCGATGAACCAACAACAGGACTGCACTATGAGGATATCAAGGCCCTGATGGCTGTGCTGAACCGTTTGGTAGAGAAAGGAAATACCGTGATTGTGATAGAGCATAATCTCGATGTCATCAATCAAGCCGACTATGTCATCGATATGGGACCTGAAGGAGGAAAAGATGGGGGACGGATTGTAGCCCAAGGTACAATCGAAGATATCCGGAAGTCACAACAAGGCTACACTTGGAAATATCTTTAGTTAGACTTTAGACTCTAGACCTTAGACTTTAGACTTTAGACTCCTAACTCCTAACTTCTAACTCCTAACTTCTAACTCCTAACTTCTAACTTCTAACTCCTAACTCCTAACTCCTAACTCCTAACTCCTAACTCCTAACTCCTAACTCCTAACTCCTAACTCCTAACCCAAATATCTCACTTAATTCCTCTCTGATTCAATGCGTTGATGTATCGACGTGCATTTGCTTGATGTTCAAAGTAGGTGACTGCAAAGTTGTGGGTACCAGAGAAGTCTTCTTTGGCACACATATAGATGTAGTTGTTATGCTCGTAGTTGAGTACGGCATCGATACCTGCGATAGACGGAATTCGAATCGGTCCAGGTGGTAGTCCCTTTACCTTATATGTATTATAAGGTGATTCTACCTGAAGGTGTTTGTTGAGTACACGACGGATGGAGAAATCGCCTACCGCAAAGATAACTGTAGGGTCGCTTTGGAGCAGAATGCCTCGATGCAGACGGTTCATGTAGAGACCTGCTATACGTGCTTTTTCTCCATTGTTTGCTGTCTCGCTATCTACGATGCTGGCCAAGGTGACTACCTCGTTCTGACTGAGTCCCACCTTTTTGGCTTTTGCCAAACGGTCATCATTCCAGAAGGCTTTGTTCTCTTTCGCAAATCGCTCCATGAGTTTATCTGCCGATGTCTCCCAATAGATTTCGTAGGTGTTAGGGATGAAGAGGGCAGGGAAGGTTGCACGATTGTAGCCCAACGACTCTATCGTAGCAGGGTCGTGGAACTTGTCGACAATCGTAGTTGAGTCAATCATGAGCTGACGAGCCAGTCGTCCTGCCATCTGTTCGATGGTACGTATGCTTGGTACAACGAGGTTGATGGGTTTTGAGTTGTGGTTACGCAAATCGCGGAAGAGGTCGAGTGTGGACAGATGGTCTGACACTTCGTAGCGTCCCACTCGTATATGCTGGTCGTAGTGCTTGGCTGATACGAGCCAGTCGAATGCGGTCATAGAGATATCGGCATCTGTCGCTATGAGTTTGCTGCGCACACTATCGATGTCGTCGTCTTCATCGATATAGATGTAGGTCGTCTCACGAGGTGAGAGCGAGTGACATAACATGTTTACAACGAAAACTGCTGCTATTGTGGCAATTGCCAGCAGAGCGATTAAGATATAGATGATTGTACGTTTCTTTGTTATCATGGTGCAAAGGTACGAAATAATATAAAATGTACAATGTAAAATGTATAATAAAGTGAAAAAACGAAAGTGAAAAGTGAAAAACGAAAAAAAATCATTCTACATTCTATATTTTCCATTAAAATTATGCATTATGCATTATGCATTATGAATTATTTATTATCTTTGCAACGTTATCAATAAAGCAACAATATTTTACCAATAAGAATTATGAGAACAAAATCTTTTTTACAAACATTTTTCGCAGCTGGTTTGCTGCTATGTAATGGTATCTTTGTTTCATGTAATTTCTCTGTGAACGGAATCGTGACAGCAGAGACGACAAACGATGATACTGTCACCATCCAAATCACATCGAAGACTTCTACTCCTGACGTTGAAGAAGATTCTATTGAGGTCGAAGAACCAGTAGAGGCAGAGGAAGTGAAGGGCTACTCAAGGAGTGATGTATGCGGTATCTATGATACGGATGACGGCGACCGTCTTTGTTTCGACGAGGACGGCACAGGTTCGAGCGGTCGCATTGGGAGCCTGAACTACACTTCGTTCGACTATTTCGTGAAGGGCGACGAAATCGTCATCATTTGGGGTGACGAAGAAGAGTCACGACTGAAGATACGCGATGGTGGCAAATCCATCTATTGGCCAGAAAACGACTTGATATTCATAAGGGAAGAATAAAGACAAAAAATGAGAAATGGAAAGGAATGGAAAAGAAGTTAAAAGGAATAGAAGGGACGTTACTCGTTGGGTGTTAATAATCATTCGTCCTTTTAACTTCCTTATAACTTCCCTTCAAAGCCCTTCGATTCTTAAATTAGAAAATTAAAAAATTGAAAAATTCAAAGATAATATTTTTATGGTGAAGAAAACAGTATTTGCTTTGGCTATGGCGCTTGCGTTGCCTGTAGCTGCACAGAAAGAGGCATCGGTTACACTGAAAGTGAAAGATGCAAAGGAGAAAATCAATAAGGAGATCTACGGCCAGTTTGCTGAGCATTTGGGTACATGTATCTATGGTGGTCTGTGGGTTGGTCCTGATTCTAAGATTCCAAACACTCAGGGCTATCGCAACGATGTGTTGCAGGCATTGAAAGATATCAAGGTGCCTGTGATGCGTTGGCCAGGCGGTTGCTTCGCTGACGAGTATCACTGGATGGACGGTATTGGTCCGAAGGAAGCTCGTCCTCGTATGGTGAACAACAACTGGGGAGGAACAGTTGAGGACAATAGTTTCGGTACCCATGAGTTCCTGAACTTGTGTGAGTTGCTCGGATGCGAACCCTACGTCAGCATGAACGTAGGAAGCGGTTCGGTTGAAGAGGCTGCAAAGTGGGTAGAATACATGACTGCCGCTGATGGTCCTATGGCCAAGCTGAGAAAGCAGAACGGTCGTGAGAAACCTTGGAAAGTATATTATATCGGAGTAGGAAACGAAAGTTGGGGATGTGGTGGAAACATGCGTCCTGAGTACTACAGCGACCTCTATCGCCGTTATCAGACTTATTGCCGCGAATATAGCGGAAACACTCTCTATAAGGTTGCTTCAGGTGCAACAGACTACGACTACGACTGGACAGCTACGCTGATGGATCGTTGTGCTGACTTCATGAAGGGTCTATCGCTTCACTACTACACCTGTTACACTTGGAGTGGTAGTAAGGGTAGTGCTACTGAGTTCAACGACGACCAGTACTACTGGGCCATCGCTAAGTGTGGAGTTGGTGTGGAGGAAGTGCTGAGAAAACAGATTGCTGTGATGGATCAGTATGACCCTAAAGGAAAGGTAGACCTCTTGCTCGACGAGTGGGGAACCTGGTGGGATAAGGAGCCAGGCAGTATCGAAGGACACCTCCGTCAGCAGAATGCGATGCGTGACGCGATGGTGGCAGCCTTCTCACTCAACACCTTCCATCAGTACACGAAGCGTCTGAAGATGTGTAACATCGCACAGATTGCCAACGTGCTCCAGAGTATGGTGCTGACGAAGGACGACAAGATGTTGCTCACACCTACCTATTATGTATTCAAGATGTATGTACCGAACATGGAGGCTACAAACATCCCGCTGACCGTGAAGTGCGACTACTTCGACGCAGAGAACGAACAGAAGAACAGCGCTCGTCGTGTGGCTCCATTCGTAAGTTGCTCTGCTTCGAAGATGGCTGACGGAACAGTGAATATCAATCTGGCGAATGCAGACCTGAAGAACGCTACGAAGGTGACAATCAACCTCGATGGTATCAAGGGTAAGGTGCAGAACGCTCAGATCCTGACTTCTAAGAATGTTGCAGACCACAACACATTCGAGAATCCGAACCTCGTGAAACCTGCTGCGTTCAATGGTGCGAAGATTGCAAACGGCACTTTGGTGGTTGATATGCCAAAGACTTCGATTGTGTGTTTGCAGATTAAATAGTTAGGAGTTAGAAGTTAGGAGTTAAAGGAGTTAAAGGAGTTAAAGAAGTTAAAGAAGTTACCGCTTGAGCTACGCTCTTCGCTCCGACGGAACCAAAGGGTGTTAACGTCAGCAAACAATTGTCGAACGTAGTGATAACTTCTAGGCCGAAGGCCGATAACTTCTCTAACTTCGAGCGAAGCGATAACTTCTTATAATATGAAGAGGATAGGTGTAATAGGCTTGTTGTGCTTGACGCTCGTAGGATGTGACCAGAAGCGGTCGTACACCTATCAGTCGGATGGCAAGGAGTGCTGCATCAAGTTGGAAACGGTAAATGATTCGACATGGGAGGTGCAGCATTTCATAGGTGACTCGCTGACGGATGTGTGGACACTTTGCGACTCGGTCTATCAGTTCGATTGTGGAGACTTGACAGGAGACGGAAGACCGGAGGTATTGGTAGGTGTGATCAGAGCGACACGCTACCGTCCGGAACCTGATAAACGACTGTTCATCTTCAAACTCTTCAAAGGAAGGAAGATACGACCTCTGTGGCTCGGCTCACGAGTGGGACTGCCGCTGATTGACTTCAAGGTTGAACGCGATTCCGTACCAGCAATGGTACATACTTGGGAACGTGATACGGATGGGACTACAGTCGAGGTGATGTATCGGCAACAGGGATTCGGATTGAAATATGTAAAGACCCTCCCCAAGGAAAATGTAAAAATTGAAAAATTAAAAAATTGAAAATAAATAGTAAATCTGTAAATTGTCTAATAGTAAATCAGATTATGAAAAAGGTTCTTTTATCATTGTCGCTGTTGTTAGCTTTGACAGCATGTAACAACACAGGCAAGTCGGGTGGTGAAGCACTCGATGACGAAAATGTGGAATGTGAGGAGTTCAATCCTCATTCATTCCTGATGACTCAGGACAAACTGTCGGACAAGATTGATTTCGACATGGATTTCTCTGACATGACCTATCAGGAACTTCGTTTGCTGAAGAGTTATGTGTATGCCACGAAAGGTGTGTGGTTTATGGAAGCAGAGGTCAACACGTTCTTCTCAACGAAATGCGATTGGTATTTCGATCGTTGCTTCGAGTATTGCGAGGCACACGACTGGGAAGCACTGACCGATATCAGTAAGGTGAAGCTGTCGGATGCAGAACAGGCGTTTGTCGATAAGATTGATGCCCGTTTGGCTGAAATGGAGAAACGTCGTGAGATGGATCGCGACGGACTGAAGTTGCTCAATCCTGCGATGGCCGTCAATATGTTTGTGCTTGATGATTTCGACCAGCAGTTCTATAAGAAACTGTGTCAGAACAACTTCGTCATCGTACCTACGGAGGATCAGCAGTTGTTCAACGTCTATGAGCAGAACGACTATAACCGCATTCCGAACTACGTAACTACGGATGTCTATCTGCAGGCCTTCCACATGTATTTCAGTTATGTGCTGAAGATGATAGAACGTCGTGAGTTTGTCGACCGTATTCATAATGTATGCGTGAATATGAACCGCAAGGCTCTCGAAGTTGCTGCTCAGACTCAGAACGCTGAAATCAAGGATATGGCTGAATACAACGCAGCATTCTTTGCTATCGGCGACCGTCTGCTGACAGATAATCAGAGTCTTGTTGTACCTGAGAGATACAAGTCGAAGGTGGAAGGCGAGTTGGACAATATCGCTGCGCTTCAGATGCAGCAATCACCGATGATGCAATACAGGGAAGTCAGTTTCGCTTACGACCTCTTCACCCCTCGTGGTCACTATACTCGCACAGAGGCTCAGAAGCGTTACTTCCGTGCGATGATGTGGTTGCAGACCTGCACGTTCTGTCGTGAGAACGAGGCCTCAGTGAAGTATGCTTCGATGATGGCTTACTTGCTGAATTCGTTGAAGAGCGGCAACAAGCTGCCTGGTCAGGATGTCTATGAGATGCTGAACTTCCTCATGGGCCAGGTGGACAATGTGTCTGTGTTCGATATGGCGGAATACTTTGCTAAGCAGAACTACAAATCGGTGAACGATCTCGTTGACGCAAGCAAGCTGAAGTCGCTCGATAAGTTCCTCGTGAACCTGTTCAAGGAGCGTAACCGTGTGAAGTCGAAGATCTCTGAACCTGGATGCGAGGACAAGATCAACTTCATGCCTCAGCGCTATACACCTGATGGTGAGGTGCTGACTTATATGTTCGACGAGACTCCTAACTGCGACAAGCCATTCCCATCAGGAGTTGATGTGTTCTCTGTATTTGGTTCAGCAGAGGCCGACAATATCATTAAGGATGTGTACGACTATCCATCGCTTTGGAGCGATTACGAGAAGCAGTCGAAGGAGTTGAAGGATAAGTTCGCTAAGTTTGATGAGTGGGACAACTCGATGTACAACAAATGGTTCGAGTGTCTGGTTACACTCCAGAACAGCGACAAGAGCTATCCCGACTACATGAATACGAGTGCTTGGGCTCGTAAGAACCTCAACACCTCTTTGGCTTCATGGGCAGAACTGAAGCACGATGCCATCCTCTATGCCGAGCAGCCTATCTGTGCTGAGTGTGGTGGCGGTTCGGATATGCCTGAACCAATCCTCGTAGGTTATATTGAGCCTAACCTCAAGTTCTGGAACAAGATGCGCGAGATGCTTACGCTCACTCATGACCTGCTCGTCAAGAACGACCTCATGAACGACGACCTGCTTGAAAAGACCGAGCAGTTGGAAGACTATATCGACTTCTGTATCAACATCACGAAGAAGGAACTCAACCATAAGCCGCTTGATGAGGCTGAGTATAGCCAGATTGAATATCTCGGTAGCTCTATCGAGTGGTTCACGCTCAGCGTCATCGATCCTGACCTCAGTCTCGATTCTTGGGGATTGGTCGAAGGAGCCGACCGCTCTATCGCTCAGGTGGCTGATGTCTTCACTCGTAGCGTGTTGGGATGTGAAAAGTGTGGTATCCTCTACGAGGCAACAGGTAATGCCGATGCTATCTATGTGATTGTTGAGATTGACGGCAAGACCTACCTCACTCGTGGTGCTACTTACAGCTACTATGAGTTCGTGAACGAGTTGGATAAACGTCTCACCGACGAAGAATGGCAGGAGCGTCTTGAGAAGGGCGATGCACCTGGCCGTCCGAAGTGGATGTTGCCACTCATCCTCGATAGCGACAAAAAGCTGACAGTCAATGAAGAAATCTTCTATAGCACTGGCTGTTAGTCTGCTCTTGATTTATGCGTGTTCCTCTTCCCCGTCCTCCAACAGGGAAGAGGAACATCATTCTTGTTTATCTAAAGGTTCTCCGTCGTCAAGCGGGGAGGAGGAACTGCTTTCTATTCTCTTTACTGGCGATGTGCTGTTGGATAGGGGAGTGCGACCCATTGCCGAACGTCGAGGGGTGGCTTACCTCTTCGACAGTGTGCAGACGGAGTTCCGTCAGGCCGATGCCGTAGTGGTCAATCTCGAATGTCCGTTGACCGATACCGTTTCGCCTGTCAACAAACGCTATATCTTTCGTGCCAATGCCGAATGGGCGAAGGAGTTGCAGCGAGTTGGTATCACCCATGCTGCGCTGGCCAACAACCACACGAACGACCAAGGCCGTCGTGGATTGCAAGCCACCTATCAGCATCTCTGCGAAGCTGGCATCGTGCCGATAGGCTATGGCTGTGACTACGAAGAGCAGTCCGCACCTGTGGTCATTGAGAAGGGGAGCGTGCGAGTTGCGGTGTTCAATGCCGTGATGATGGCGCTCGAGAACTGGCATTATCTTGATGGGCGTCCAGGAGTCTGCCAACCATCGTCCGACCAGCTCGTGCAGACCATTGCCGATTATCGTGAGCGAAATCCTGAGACTGCGATTGTAGCTGTGCTGCATTGGGGTGTAGAGTTCAGTTCCATGCCGTCGATGACCCAACGCATGCTTGCCCGTCAACTCTCCGATGCAGGTGTGGATGCCATCATCGGTCATCATCCGCATGTCACCCAACCCGTCGATTCCATCGGTCACACCCTTGTGTGCTACAGTCTCGGCAACTTCGTCTTCGACCAGCATCCGCCCCAGACTCGCCAGTGCATCATGGTGCGGCTCGATGTCCATGCCGACAAGTCCTTCACCTACGATGTCATCCCTGCACGCATTGAGGGCAATCGGCCTATATCAGCCGCTTCTCACTAATTTTTGGTCTTTTTTGTAAAATAATTATGCATTATGCATGATGAATTATGAATTATTTACTATCTTTGCAGGCGAAACAAAAAAATAAACCATTATGTTTGATATCTTTAAAAAGAAAAGCAGCGAAAACAACGGCGGCGAAAAGAAACTGTCAGAGTCTGAGATTGAACAGCTGAAGCAGGAGCTCGAAGAGAAAAAGGAAGAATTCCGCTCCGTGTACTCCAAATACATTGAGGCAGGCGGCACAGAATTACCTGATGACATGCTTGATATAGTAAATGGTGGCGGGAGAATGACCTATCCATCGATGAATGGTAATGGTCAAGAAAAAAGATACATAGAAATATCGGACGGATCGGTAAGTTTGTTACCCAAACCTACTCCCGCCCCAGTAAACACAGGGGGTGATAGATTAGGATGAGGCAGGGAGTATAACGATTCATTAATTACTATCTTTGCAGGCGAAACCTAAAAAATATTCATTATGTTTGATATCTTTAAAAAGAAAAGCAGCGAAAAGAAAGGTTGCGAAAACAACTGCGGCGAAAAGAAACTGTCAGAGTCTGAGATTGAACAGCTGAAGCAGGAACTCAAGGAGAAGAAGGAAGAAGTCCGCTCCTTGTACAACAAGCTTGTTGAGGCAGGCGGCACAGAATTACCTGATGACATCCTCGAAGCTGTAGCTGGCGGCATATTAATCGATCCAACAGTTATTGATGAACACGACTTTGTAACAGAGGTTTATCAATCCGATACATGGAGAGTATAAACCTCCCTCTTGGTAATATAATTATGTATTAATTACTCTTTGCAGGCGAAACCTAAAAAATACTATTAGCCTAGATTTCGAATAAACAGAGTGGGTACGCTAACTGGCGTGCCCACTCTGTTTTCGTTGGTTTGCTTTCATTCTACTCCCCTCCCTCGCAGGGAGGGGTTGGGGGAGGGTCTTCTTTTCTTTTTACTTTATCAGCTCCAGACTTCTCTGTACGAAGTTCGTGAGGGCTTCGCCACGCAGGAGTCCGTTCTGTAAGAGTGCGAGGTCTATGAGCTGATGAACGAGTGCATTGTCCTTAGCGTAGCTGCCGATGGTGTCGGTCTTCTTCTGCTTCTCTGCTTCGATGTCCTTGTTCACCTTCTGCAGTTCGTCCTTACTTTCCTGACTGATTTCGTCGTACTTCTTGTCCTTATTGCTCTGGTTGATGGCATCTTTGCGGGCAGTGAGTCCCTTGATTTCTGCCTCGATGGGCTTGAGGGCCTCGGCTGTGGCTGATTCGCCTTCTTCGGTGATGCGCTTGATGAGTGGGTGGTCGGTGTTGACGACGACGTTCATCATGTCGGGCATCTCGCCGTAGAAGTTCATGCCTTGCTGGAAGCGGGCCATATCTTTCATACGACGCATGTATTCGCTCTGAGTGATAACGATAGGTGTGCCCTCTGCACCCATAGCCTGCTGCTGTACGTTGAACTCTATCTTGTCGAGTTTCGGCAGTTGGGTCTTGAACATGTCGGTGATGAGCGAGCCTTCGAAGTCCTCGAACTTGTCGTCCTTGTTCTTGTTGATGAGGCGGTCGACCACATCTGAATCGACGCGTACGAAACGGGTCTTCTCCATCTTCTCCTCGAGCAGTCCGAGCAGGGCTGAGTCGAGTTCGCCGTCCATGATGAGCACACTGTAGCCTTTCTTCTTGGCTGCCTCGATGTAAGCGTACTGGGCATCACGGTCCTGAGCGTATAGATAGACGAGGGTGCCGTCCTTGTCGGTCTGGTTGTCCTTCACGAGGGTCTTGTACTCGTCGTAGGTGAAGTACTTGCCCTCTGTGTCCTTCAACAGGGCGTAAGTCTTGGCCTTATCGTAGTAATCCTGCTCGGTCAGCATGCCGTAGCTGATGAATATCTTCAGGTCGTCCCACTTCTGCTCGAAGTCCTTGCGGTCGCTCTTGAAGATGCTCTGCAGACGGTCGCTCACCTTTTTAGTTATATAAGAAGAGATTTTCTTCACATTGCTGTCGCTCTGCAGGTAGCTGCGGCTCACGTTCAGCGGGATGTCGGGAGAGTCGATGACTCCATGCAGCAGGGTGAGGAACTGTGGCACGATGCCTTCTACGCTGTCGGTCACGAACACCTGGTTGCAATAGAGCTGGATTTTGTTCTTCTGCAACTCGATGCTGTTCTTCACCTTCGGGAAGTAGAGCACACCGGTGAGGTTGAATGGGAAATCGACGTTCAGATGAATCCAGAACAGCGGCTCGTCGCTCATCGGATAGAGCTCGCGGTAGAACGCCTTGTAGTCTTCGTCCTTCAGGTCGGCAGGCTTCTTTGTCCAGAGTGGGGTAGTGTCGTTGATGATGTTATCTTCCTCGGTGTCTACCTGCATGCCGTCCTTCCATTCTTTCTTCTTGCCGAATGCGATGCTGATAGGCAGGAAGTGACAATACTTCTTCAGCAAAGTCTCAATGCGAGTGTTCTCGAGGAACTCCTTGCAGTCGTCGTCGATATACATGATGATGTCCGTACCGCGGTCCTCCTTCTTTGCATCCTCGATGCTGTACTCAGGACTGCCGTCGCATGACCATTTGACAGCCTTGCTGCCTTCCTGCCAACTCTTTGTGACGATTTCCACCTTCTTGCTCACCATGAAAGCACTGTAGAATCCCAGTCCGAAGTGGCCGATGATGGCGTTTGCATCCTCCTTGTATTTGTCAAGGAAGTCGTTGGCTGATGAGAAGGCAATCTGGTTGATATACTTGTCGATTTCCTCCTCGGTCATACCGATACCGCGGTCGCTCACGGTCAGTGTGCCAGCCTTCTTGTCGATGCTGACACGGACGGTCAGGTCGCCTGCGTCGCCCTTCAGTTCACCCTTCTGGGCAATGGTGCGCAACTTCTGCGTAGCATCTACTGCATTGCTGACGATTTCACGGATAAAGATGTCATGATCACTGTACAAGAACTTTTTGATAACGGGGAATATGTTCTCGGTCGTAACCCCAATGTTTCCTTTCATATTGTTTTTGATTTTTTGTGAGTCTTATGGGACTAATGGGGCTCATGGGGCGAATGGGCCTAATTGGGCTAATGGGAACCCATGAGTCATACTAGAAAATGCAAACCTCATGCCAAATTGCAGAACTGACAAATTGACAATGACTGTCTTATACTGAAATAGCTTGACACTTTTTCACCACAACCCAAGTATCAAGTTATGACAAAAAGTAAAAGATTTCATTACAGTGAAGATTTTAAATTGCAAG
>JAFZYE010000034.1 GCA_017616445.1 Bacteroidaceae bacterium | reverse complement strand
TATAATGTATAATAAATTCATTTTTAAACGATTAAACCATGAAACTATTAAACTTTTTCGTATCTTTGCATCAGCAAATAAAGTTTAAAGACAGTTGAACAAGTCTAAAGTCTAAGGTCTAAAGTCTAAACATACAATGAACAATCGCTATTTGAAGGAATACACATCGGGAAACTTGCGGACGTGCCAACTCAAGGAGCTAAGCATCTTAGAAGAAGTAGATAAGATATGCAAGCGACACGGGATAGAATACTGGCTCGACGGAGGAACCCTGCTGGGAGCTGTGCGACACAAGGGATTCATCCCATGGGACGATGATATTGACATTGGCATGACCCTCGAAGACATGAAACGTTTCTGTTGCGTTGCCCAAGACGAACTGCCGTCGCATCTTTTTCTCCAAACACCGGAATCAGATGCGAAGCTGAAGGAGCCCATTGTAAAGATACGCGACCTGAATTCGCTCTATATCGAAAGTAGCGACACCTTCAACGTAGATTACGAGAAAGGTATCTTCATCGACATCTTTCCCTTTGTTCCTTGTCCTGATATGCCAAAAGGATTGTTGAAAAAAGTTGGTAAGGGCATCTGTCATTCATACAGCATTCTGCACCGTCAGCATTACTACAGTCTGCGTTCGTTTGCCGAATACTTTTGGTTTACAGGCAAATACCTCTGTTTCTCTGCGATTCTGAAACTCTACAGCATCTTCGGAAATACTCGTGACTACATGAGCAACATGCCCGTCAGCAACGGATACGGCATCAATCATCGACGCGACTCAATCTTCCCGATAGGACAAATCGAGTTTGAAGGAAAGACTTTTCCTGCACCACACAATGCCGATGCCTATCTCACCGACTTATTCAAGAATTACATGGAAATACCACCTGTAGAAAAGCGTCAGGTGCACGCTGTTGTCATCGTGCCTGAGCTGAAGGGTTAACGATTAGGATTCAGCTACTTCCTCGTCTCCCTCGATTGACTTTAGTTCGTCAGGTATTTGCTTTGTTGTCGTAACCCCATACTTCAGAAGGTCCTGTAACTGCTTCGACAGATTGCCCCGTCCTTCTGTCAAGCGTTTCACTCCTTCTTCATACGAGTTGTTCACGGTTCGGAGTTGGTTTCCCAACGAAACATATCCTTCAGCAAAGGTTGAATACTTCTCATATATTTTCGCGGCAGCCTGTAGGATATCGCGGTTGTTTTTCTCCTGACGGGTATTCTGCCAAGTGAGAAACATCAGTCGCAACACCACCATGAGGTTTGTCGGATTGATAATCAGTACTCCTTTCTTATAGGCTTTCGTGCCAAGTTGCGGATCTTTGTTCATCGCCAGGATATAACTGCCTTCGTTCGGAACGAACATCAACACAATCGGCATCGCTTTGTCCACCTTCTTATAATACTGTTTATCTGACAGTTCGCAGACATGTTGCCAAATCGAATCATGATTGGCCTTTATCGCAGCCTTACGCTCCTCATCATTTTCCGCACCCACATACTCTGTATAAGCCGTAAGCGACACCTTTGAGTCAATAATGACGCTGTTGCCATCTGCGCTGTAAACCACCACATCCGGACGTTCGTTTCCACCATCGTCGCCTTTTACATTCACCTGCTTTTCGTACTCTTGTCCCTCGCGCAATCCACTATCCATCAGGATATTCTCCAGCACCTGTTCGCCCCAGTCACCCTGTACCTTTCCACGATTCTTCAAAGCTTCCGCAAGACTCTGAGTGGTCTTATCACGCTCCTTGTCGTGTTCGAAAACCGCTTTGATGGATGCCTCCAATGCCGTTGTATTCTTGGTCTGTTCCGCCTTACTGTCGTTGACGAGCGTTCGCAACGATTCCAATTCCTTTTGTAATGGTCCTACCACCAAAGCCATCTGCTCGGCATTGAGTTTCTTGAAACTCTCCGACCGTTCCTGCAGTTCTTTCTCAAACTGACTTCGCATCTGCTCACGTGCTAGTTTCAGTTCTGTGGCAAACCGCTCTTGCCTTTCTTCATCATCCTTCTTTGCCTGCGCCTTCGTCAGTTCCAGCAACTGCTGTGCGTTCTCCAACTTCACAACCAACTGCGTATTCTCCTGTTGGAGTCCCGCTTTTTCGTCCACCGCTTGCTGCTGTGCATTTTTCAGCTCCTCAATCTGCACATCCTTCTCCCCTTTCAGTTCCGCATAGCGGCAGTCGGTTTCACTTTTCAGTTCTGCATAACGGCGATCGCCATCCTTCTTGGTATAAACCAAAAGGACAATCAAGGCAACGACAATCACCAAAGTAATGATTAATACGATTTCCATAACTCATTCATTGCATTACGTTTGCAAAGATAATAAAAATAAAGTTAATAGTTTATAGTTTATAGTTTAAAGTCTGTTGAAAGTTGAAAATTAGTCCTTAGCCTTTAGCCCTTTAGCCTTTAGCCCTTCAATATTGATGAAAATATTATAGCAAGCCTGCAAATGCATACATCTGACGATAGGCTTCAACTTTTTTGCTGAATGCCAGCGGATAAGCGCGTGATGACGACGGCAGGCGATAAAGACATACATCCTGAACTCCGGCATGTGAGAGGGAGGGAATCGCTGTCCACTCGTTTACTTTCGGCACACAAGGAATCGCCAATGAGGTACAAAGTGTTTGTGTAGCTAATTCACCCGTCGTGACGATGAGTTTTAACTGTTGGAGGCCGTGGACTAAACGAGGAATGTCTGTAGGGGTTACAATCTCCAGGAACTTATCAGATGCATTCGCATTCAGGCGACGCACAGCACAAGCTGTGTCATAGTATCCGATGCCTTTTTCCTGAAGGAACACCTTAATCTCCTCCAAGCGGAAGGTTTTATGTTCGGAGTCCACGAAATAATCCTTGTCCTTGAAAAACACCTCTCCTGTAATACGCCAATGGTCGTTGATAAAATTGGGATAGAAAAAGGGCATGCACCACCGCTTTTGCTGAGGAGGAAAACTGCCAAGAAACAACACCTTGGTATTGGCAGGCAGAAATGGTTGCAAAGGATGTAACTCTACGTTTAGAGGAGTCATGAATTGTTAGTTAGGAGTTAGGAGTTAGAAGTTAGGAGTTGACTTCAATTTTTGCATTTTTAAATTTTTCTTTAGCCCCGAGTAGGTTTTGTTCTCTTTGGCGTAGTATTGCCATAGAATAGACTGATTGACAACTTCGGGAAGAGCACATGTCGCTTTACGATTCTTTTGAATCTGCTGTCGTATCGGAGTATAATAAGGAATCAGTTGTGAGAACTCCTTATGTGCCTTTCGGATTGCTTTCATGTTAGCCACATCGCCCTTTATGAGGAATTGCACCGCAGCCACAAAGTCAAGGAACTTACGTATACGGATCACAGAACGGAGTTGTTGGTCTGGCAGATTCTTATAAAGCATCAACAGGTTGTTGCGGAAATTAAGGAAGGTCTTCCGTGGGTTTCCTTGATTCAACGTAGCGCCACCCAGGTGATAGGCTGTGCTCATCGGCACACAGACAAGGTCATATCCCATGATACGCATACGCCAACAGAGGTCGATCTCTTCCATGTGGGCAAAGAATTGGGCATCGAGTCCACCTGCCTCCCAATAGACGTCGGAACGCACCATCATAGCTGCACCTGTGGTCCACATCACTGATGCGATTTCATCATATTGTCCCTTATCTTCCTCAACTGTCGAAAAGACCCTGCCACGACAATACGGATAGCCGTACTTATCGATGAATCCACCTGCTGCCCCTGCATATTCAAACATCTTTCGGCTATCGCCCTGGGGGAGAAGCTTCAACAGCTTCGGCTGACTGGCTGCCACCTGTGGATGGCTGTCCATATATTCTGTCATAGGGGTCAACCATCCCGCTTGCCTGATTTCCACGTCGCTGTTCAGCAGAAGATAATACTCAGCCTTAACCTGCTTCAAGGCACGATTGTATCCGTCGGCAAACCCATAGTTCTGGTCGAGTTCAATGATACGGATTGCCGGGAAGTTCGTGCGCAACATGCTGATAGAGTCATCGGTCGATGCGTTATCTGCCACAATGACTTCGACACCCTCTCCCTGAGAGCATCGGATGACAGAAGGAAGATACTTACGCATCATATCCGAACCATTCCAATTCAATATGACTATAGCAACTTTGCACATAGGGCATCATTGGTTTTATTAAAACTGCCAAGTTCTACGTTAACAATCTGATTATCCAACTCCGGGTGGTTGGGTATCTCAACCCTTATATAGTTGTCCGTGAACCCGTTCATCGGCTTGCTCAGTCGTGATGTGTGCTCAAGCAACACCTTTGCTGTCTTGCCAATAAAACGCTGGTAGAAGGCATGAGTTTTCCTTTCGGACAGATCCAATAAGCGTTGAGTTCGTATATGTTTTTCTTTCGGACTTACTACATACGGAATCTCAAGTGCCTTCGTGCCAGGACGTTCTGAATATGTAAACACATGCAACTGACTGATATCCAGACTCTCGATAAACTCATACGCTCGTTCGAAATACTCTGGAGTCTCTCCTCGTGTACCCGTCATCACATCCACACCAATAAAGCAATCAGGCATCAGCTGCTTAATGCGTTCTATCTTATGACGGAAGAGGGCTGTATCATAGTGACGATGCATGAGTTTCAACACCTCGTCACATCCGCTTTGCAATGGAATGTGAAAATGAGGCATGAATGCCCGCGACTGAGCACAGAACTCGATAATTTCATCCGTAAGCAAGTTCGGTTCGATAGACGAAATCCTGTATCGCGCTATCCCCTCCACTTTGTCCAACTCTTTTATCAAGTCAAGAAACGACTCTTTGGTCGAACGTCCGAAATCCCCAATGTTCACACCGGTTATCACAATCTCCTTTCCTCCTTGCTCCGCAACCTGATGCACCTGTGCAACAATCGATGCAATCGACCCATTGCGGCTTCTACCCCGTGCCATCGGAATGGTGCAATAGGTACAGAAATAGTTGCAACCATCCTGTACTTTGAGGAAGTAACGAGTTCTGTCGCCATGCGAGCAAGAAGGAAAGAACTCATCGACTTTCTTCTCCAATGGAGATGTACTTTTAGACTGCAAGGCATAGCATATTTGTGGTATCAATTCTCCTCTATTCTGTGCCCCTACCACTAAATTCACTCCTGGGATGTCAGCAATCACCTGTGGTTGCAGCTGGGCATAGCACCCCGTTACTGCTACGAGCGCATTGGGATTCTCCTTGATTATCTTATGGATTGCCTGACGGCATTTGCTATCAGCCATCGCCGTAACGGTACAGGTGTTGACAACACAGATGTCGGCCACCTCGCCCTTCTTTGCCTTCGTAACCCCATGCGACATCAACATTTCGCCCAGCGTTGAGGTCTCGGCGAAATTCAGCTTGCATCCCAATGTGAAGAACGCTGCCTTTTTTCCATCAAGTATACTATAGTCAATCATTCTGAATGCAAAGATACAACAAAAACTATAAATGTAAAGGGAAAAAGGAAAAGTTTTTCCACATAATTTGGTCAGTTATGGTATATTCACTATATTTGCATCCGTAAACAGACAATTAAACCAATACTAAACCTCATTGATATGCTAAGAAGAATCCCTTGTTTCATTGTACTGTTACTGATAGCGATAGCATCACAAGCCGTACCTTCGTCCAAGTACACAATGACCATCATATTCACTGATGGTCATACAAGTAAGTATGCACTGAGCAACCAACCAAAACTGCTTTGGGAGAATGACTCGGTATTTATCAGAAGCGGAAAGATAAGCGTGAGCATAGGCCACAAAGCGTTTCACAGCATCATGTTTACCAAGGATGACGCTGGAGCAAACGGTGATGTGAACGGCGACGGGACTACCGATACGCAGGACGTGCTCAATATCTATGACTTCATGAAGAACGGAACCAGCCAGTATGCCGAATCGGCTCTCGACGTGAACGGCGACGGGAACATCGATACGCAGGATGTGCTTCTTGTTTACGAAGCCATGAATGCGGCAGCCAAGCGTAGAGCAATACCATCCACAGCATCTTCAGGCATCGACCAGATGGTGGTGGTATCGCTTCCCGGATATCTTCATGGCTATAACATAGCCGACTCGCCTTCCATCACCCGTGACAATCATACAGACTCTCTTACTCTTCAAATAGGCAACGAGACTCGTAAATACGCACCTGACGGTATCAAGCAGGTGTACTTTGAAGACAAGGCTATTGTTGACAGGAATCCATACAAAGTACCTCAGACAAATGACTACGTGAACCCCAACCTCATCACAAGCGATTCTGTGGCCTATGAGGTGACACAACTCGATACAATTATCGGGCGCGCCCGCCTCACCTTCGAAAAGTCAATTCCCGAAATGTATGTAGGACAGATATATATTGCATCAAACGACTCTATGGGCTTAGGCATGTATTTGCTGACTGCAGACCCTGTTGATAACCATACGGTTGATATCCGGTTCCGAACAGCTTACCTGACAGAGATGCTTTATAACTCTCAGATTACCATCACTTCTAACCCCGACGACCCATACTTACAGGATGTGGAAGTGAAACTAAGGGACGCAGGTGGCAGTCGACGCAGTTCTTCACCCACATCGATGACCATTGATCCTGTAGCTAAGGTTGTGAAATCCGTAACCGATATTGCCAACTTCTTCAAGGATCTCACATGGTTTTCAAGCAGAGTCTCGTATGAAGTTGATATTAATCCAATATTGATTGTACTCACAGGCGAGCCAGAAAAAACAGGTAACGAGCTGTACGACATGGCTTCAAAACTGAAGTATGCATCTGTCGTCCTAAGCGGAACACTGACAAGGACTCATACGTATAAGTTCAACACTGGTAACTTTAAGTCTCAGGTAATGGGCTACGACCGTGAGATTAAGAAAATATATTCATATAACAATGTTGTATTCACTCCTGCTGGTGTGCCTGTATGGTACACGCTCGATTGCGGTTTCTGGGCATTTGCAGAGGCTGCCATTGAGATGCAGTTCCTATATGCCTCAAAGGAAGTTGACACGTACAAGTTGGCTGTAGGAGTAGAGTATTCTCGCGATTATGGACTTCGCCCCATTACAAAATTCAGCCACACCACAACGGGAGAGCAACCAGTAGTGGATTCCTTCATCGGAAGGATAAGCGGACGCGTATCGCCATACTTCCGCTTTAACGCATACCTCTATCACCTGCTGGGCATCCATGCAGACGTGATGCCTTTCTTAGACTTCGATGCGGCAGTTTACAACAAACTCAACACAGACTACCACTACGTAAAAACCGATTATGGATTAGCACTTCGTGGCGGGCTATTCCTTGCTATACCAACCTGGTTCTTTGGCGATGACCAAGTAACACCTTTGTTCACACTGAAGAAAGACCTCATTAAGGAAAAACTCTGGTATCATCCCGACACATTGGAAGTCTCTCCCGATGACGTAAGAGCGCAATATACAAGTTTTAAGCATACCGTTAAAAGCCGATTGACCGTAAAGGGAGTACATGCGATTGGCAAAGAAGCAAAGCTACCAATCAACAAAGGAACTGAAGGGGCTGTGGAAAGCCAATGCTACGCAAACTTCCTTGAGAGTGTGGCAAAGAACGTGGAGTTGAGCGAAGAAGACCTCAACTTCGGGCAGACAATCGACATGGGCGCTCAGATGGCAAAGATGCGACTACCAGAAAAAATCAAGAACCGAATGCCGAAGTTCCTGTTTGGAAACGACAAAGACCGCTATGACCTTGCAGCACAACTGAACAAAGAGCCGAAAGCTCCGCTGCGGACGACAAAGCGAGGACAGGAAATCAATGTAGAGAAGGCCACAGGTGGTCTGGCCGAAGGACTGTTCAAGGTAGGCGAACCAAAGGGTACACAATGCGACGAGAACTCTGTAGCAGATGTGGAACTTGAATGGCCTACGCCGATAGGCTACACAAATGTGATGCGAACCAGCATTCTGGACAAAGACGGAAAGCCCATCATGTCAATCGACCGCGAAATGCCGTGGGAGGTTAAGAACTTCGATGCCGCATGGAGTTCACCGGGAAATGGACACGGAACTATCGAATATCGTGACGGCGGCGAGCATGTGACCGAAGTGGTTTGGGGTGGCGATGGCACCTCGGTGAAGTTCATCTACACACGTTCAGCCGGCAGTACGACTGTCACCGCACAAGGGTACTCCTTCACCCAGCCACAGCGCATGCTGCCAGGTACCAGCTGCATGGGATCGCCTGATATCCCTATCGCCGTCGATGCCGAAGGGATACATTTCAAGGGCCATGTCTGTGCTTGGGACATGATGTACTGGCAGGCACACAACGTAACACCCAACCCATACGCAGGAAAGGCCTCATTCGGACAAGGGGAATATCTCGGCTATCCGTGCAAGACCTGCAAATGCAAAGATGGTACCCTATACTGGTGGCAGAACCTCTGCCTCTATGCCTTAGGCGAGTCGACATTCAAAGTCACAAGTCTCAATATCCTTGACGATTTGGAGAACCCTACAGTGACTGTTCATCATCAACATGAAGAGAGTGAATAGGAACTATTGAACTAAAAGTAAAGCGGGAAGATTACTTCCCGCTTTTTGTTTGATTGAGTAAGGTACGAGCCTCTTCAATGAGTGTGTCACGTTTCCGCTTCACGTCGTTCATATCCATGCTGACCTTGACGTCAGGTTCGATGCCGAACTCAATATGCTGTTTGTCTTTATCGACAGATACAACAGCACTATAGCGTACGCTCCAACCACAAGGTATTTCTTGAGTGAACGGCATGCCGGAACCACCGCCGGTTTTATCACCCAAGAGTGTAACATTTGGCAGGCAGTGCATCATCTTGACAAAATCATTGGCGGCAGAGAAACACTGACGGTTGGTAATGACAACAACCGGTTTCTGCCAACGAGTTCCCTTTGCAGGTTCCAAATACTCTGCTTTCATCTCAGAGAAATCGTTATGACCCTTTCCTGTCTTATGGTAGATATAACCCACCAATACTTTCTCGTTGGTGAAATGAGACGCCAGATTGTCCGCATTGATGAGACTACCACCTCCATTACCACGTATATCTATGATAAGGCCGTTGCATGGGGCAAGTATGGATAACACATTACTTATATTACCATCGCCAGGACCGTTTTCAAAACTCGCGCAACGAATGTATCCAATGTTGTCATCAAGCACTGTATACTTGAGGCTTGAGGCAATCCCATATTCATGACCCAAATAGCTACGGGCAATGGAATCGTAATAGTTTTCCGGTTCATCCTCCCAATAGCTCCAGTTACGGCCAAGGTTGAATGACGCGCCAAGGTTCACATGTCCGTCTTTCAGTTCTGCTATCATCGCACAACACACCTCAAACAACTGTAAGGTAGTCATCTTAGGAGACAATTTCTTTCTGTAGCGCACATGAACCTCGTTCCAGTCCACTCCCAATTCGGCTTTCTTGTAATCGAAAAAGCAATATCTCTCATCCATCAGTTGCCACAAAGCATCTAAATTGCCTTGAGGCGTATCAGCCGTTGGCAATTCCTCGTCAACACATGCAACCAGCATGAATACGGCTCCGATTATATATATTAAGGTGTGGAAAAACTTCTTCATAACTTTATACCCATGATGATTGAATGTGAATAAGAGTGATGACGCAATCCGTTGTATTTGGTCTGGAACAACTCACCATCATATCCCAAATACAGACACCCTTGGTTCTTTAGTTTGAAGTCGATGACAAGTCGCTGACGTAGCGATGGGGTGTTGAAAGGATGTGCAAATACGCAGTTGTGGTCGTAGTTGCCAAGCACAAACTCCTCATAATACGACTGTCCGAATTGAGGAGAATAAGCCAATCCGATAAACGGAATGTCGAGTGAGTATTCCAACTGGAAGTCCTTACGCCCCAATCGGAAGTCGTAAGTAGCCAGCGCAGAAGCATCAAGCATCAAGGAGAGTTTGGCCTGTGCAGGATTATTGCCGTTACGCTCGTTATAGATACATCCCAGATACATGTGCTCCATAGGTCCAGCCTTGATATTGAATGCCCCTGTCTTCAGCATGGGGAAATGATGAGCCACTCCATAGGCAACTCCAAAGTCGTATTCATAGACATTTCCTGCCATGTTTTCAAGCGGAGACACATGAATCGTTGTACGATGCATTGTGTGCTCATATTGACGCTCAATTATCAGTTGGGCTCTGAAACCCTTATAGGAATAGGGAGACAGGTAGGTATCCATCACATTAGCAAAACCTCCACCTACAAATAATCTGGCGGTGGATTCCTGCTTATCTTGTGCCGTTAAACACATTGGAAGCCAAAAAAGCAATATGTATAGTATGCACCTCACCTTCATGTTAGAATAATGTTAGCTGAATTGGACCGTCATCGTGTGGAGGGTTCTTCTTGTGATACTCTTCATCAGAGATAGGTTCCTCCTCGACTGTTGGTTCTTCCTCAACTATAGGTCCTTCCTCAACTACAGGCTCTTCTTCAACTACAGGATCCTCCTCGACTGCTGGTTCTTCCTCAACTGCTGGTTCTTCCTCAACTGCTGGTTCTTCCTCAACTACTGGTTCTTCCTCAACTACTGGTTCTTCTTCAACAGTTGCCTCAGGAGCATTTGGTGTTTCTGGTCCATCCTCTACGTCTTCTATATTTTCAGATTCGTCCTCTACTTCCTTTACGGTGTCAAGAGCCCAAGTAGTAAGCCTCTTACCTTTGGCCTTATATCCCTTCACGGCGATATACTCCTCCACATCCAATTCCTGAGGGCCTCTGAAGGTGTCAGGTTCTGCGAAAGTAAGAATCAGTTTGGGTGCCGGCTGATCAGAGAGGAGTATCAGTCGTGAACCTGGGTTGTCACCAAGGAAGTTCTGGTGTTTCTGCGAAGGTTCCATCGTGAAACGCTTGATATATGGCAGTCCTTGGTTTTCTGCATCCCATAGAACAGCTGTCCAAATCTTATCGCTGTTATACTTCTCAATGCGAAGGATGTTTTGCTCGTAATGGTTGTTGATATCGAAGTTGGTTGTGTAGAACTCTCCGTTATCGAGTACTACAAGTATCAGGTCCTCGTTGAAGAACTCACCCAAATAACGACCATGGTTCTCATAGTTAAGACGTTTCACATCGTTGTCGAACCACACATCGCGTCCTCCAAGCGTACTTCCTCCATGTGATTTCAGTCCGATTCGCAGCACATCGTATTTCGTGAGGATATTACCTCGCGCACCACGTCCTTTCACATCTATCTCACTGAAGTCTTGGTCGAACACCAGTTTCTTGACCTTGGTCTTCTGCTGCTCTTTCAACGTCACTTTAATCACCTCGGCTTCTCCATTTGCATTAGCGGTGAAATAGGTGATGCGTGATTTCGGTGTACCCATCGTCACATCGTATTCCCGATCTCTGTTCAGGGTCGGAACATTGAAGCGCTTCATATAGGTGATACCGCTCTTGCCGTCCTTGTAGCACACATTGTAGATGGTACGCGTGTCGTTCTTCTTGAATACAGCCACATGGATAATCTCTGTCTTTCGCTTTTCGTTCCTAGCCTTTTCGGTCTCGCCCACAAACACTTTCTCTGCTACTTTCGTCACTTTATATGTTCCGTCTTTGTAGAAGATGATAATATCGTCGAGATCGCTACAGTTGCAGATAAACTCGTCTTTCTTCAGGCTCGTTCCAATGAATCCGTCGGTACGGTTGATATAGAGCTTCTGATTGGCTTCCGCTACAGTTGCTGCCTGAATCGTGTCGAAATTACGTATCTCCGTCAAGCGAGGATGGTCCTCTCCGTATTTCTTTTGCAGATATTGGAACCACTCGGCTGTGACCTCCACAAGATTCGCCAGGTCGCGAGCGATTTCCTCCAACTCCTTCTTAATCTTGGCTATCAATTCGTCAGCTTTGTCCTTGTTGAACTTCAGGATGCGCTGCATCTTGATTTCCAACAGACGCAACAAGTCGTCACGAGTCACTTCGCGAATGAAGTCTTTCTTGAATGGCTCGAGTCGCTCATCAATATACTTGAGGGCAGCATCGGTATTCTCTGCATTTTCGAATGGTTTTCCTTTATAGATGCGTTCCTCAATGAATATCTTCTCCAGCGAACAGAAGTGCAACTGCTCCAGGAGTTCGTCACGACGGATTTCCAATTCACGCTTGATGAGGGCCTTTGTATAGTCAACAGAGCGGCGTAGCACATCGCTCACGGTGAGGAACTGCGGCAGATGTTCATCGATGACGCAGCAGTTGGGACTGATGCTGATTTCGCAATCGGTGAATGCATAGAGGGCATCAATCGTCTTGTCGCTCGACACACCTGGCATCAGGTGTACCAGTATCTCCACATTGGCCGAGGTATTGTCATCCACCTTACGTGCCTTTATCTTGCCCTTATCGATTGCTTTCAGTATTGAATCAATCAGTGTGGTAGCCGTCTTGCCGTATGGGATCTCACGAATGACAAGGGTTTTCTGATCCAGCTTCTCAATCTTGGCACGTACCCTGATCGACCCGCCACGCTGTCCGTCGTTGTACTTCGACACATCGACCGAACCACCCGTGAGAAAGTCTGGATAGAGTTGAAACGGCTCGTTGTGAAGATAACTCACGGCCGCATCACACAGTTCGTTGAAGTTATGAGGCAGAATCTTGGTAGAAAGACCCACGGCAATACCTTCTGCTCCTTGTGCCAACAGCAACGGGAACTTCACAGGCAGGGTTATCGGTTCCTTGTTACGTCCGTCATACGACATCTGCCATTCTGTAGTTTTAGGATTGAACACCGTCTCGTTGGCAAACTTCGACAGTCGGGCCTCAATATATCGTGCTGCAGCAGCATCGTCGCCTGTGAGGATGTTGCCCCAGTTACCCTGACAGTCTATCAGCAGTTCCTTCTGTCCCAGTTGCACCAATGCATCCTTGATTGACGCATCGCCATGAGGGTGAAACTGCATGGTATGTCCCACGATATTGGCCACCTTGTTGTAGCGTCCGTCATCCATCCGTTTCATCGAATGAAGGATGCGACGTTGCACAGGTTTCAGTCCGTCACCGATATGAGGAACGGCACGGTCGAGGATGGTCGACGAAGCATAGTCCAGAAACCACGTCTGGTACATGCTGCTTAAATGGTGAGTGATACCGTCTTGTATCTTGGTCGGATCGTAGTCGCTATGTGAATCGGTATAGTCCTCCGGATGCTCTACACGCTCCGGATTCTCTACTCCCTCTTCTAAAACATCCTCAGTATCGTTCATATTATCATTCATATTAATCCAATTTGGCACAAAGATAGTAAAAAGTTAGGAGTTAGAAGTTAGGAGTTAGGAAAAAGTTAAGAATTAAGAGTTAAGAGTTAGGAAAAAGTTAAGTTTTTTTCATTTTTTTCTTTCGATTTTCAAACTATTAAACCATTAAACTATTAAACTATTAAACTTTTTTTGTATCTTTGCAGCCGATAAATCCTCACAAATACGAAACAATCATGTCCAACGGAGTTAAATTGCGTATTATCACCTATTGTGCATTATGCATTCTGAATTTTGCACTGTCTCAGTCCGTTTCAGCTAAGAAGCCTGTTAAGGATTTATTTCCCGATGACACCGAGATTCCTGCATGGTTCCGTGATACGACTCACGTCAACTTGTTGCGTTTGGGCAAGCAATATCGCATTACAGACTATGGGGTGTTGATGGATGGCAAGATATACACCCAACAACTCCAATCGCTCATCGACAAGATAGCAGCTGAAGGTGGTGGCGTGATGGTGATACCTTCCGGTACCTTCATGAGCGGAGCCTTGTTCTTTAAGCAGGGCACCCATCTCTATCTTGAGCGTGGTGCAGTGCTGAAGGGCTCTACCGATATCAGCGACTTCCCTGTGATGACCACCCGTATCGAGGGCGAGACCTGTAAGTATTTCCCTGCATTGGTCAATGCAGATGGGTTAGATGGATTCACCATTTCAGGCGAAGGCACCATCGACGGAAACGGACTACCCTATTGGAAGGCATTCTGGTTGCGTCGCAGCTGGAACCCACAATGTACCAACAAAGACGAACAACGTCCTCGACTGGTCTATATCTCGAACTGTAAAAATGTGCAGATTGAGGGGGTGAACCTGCAGAACTCACCCTTCTGGACCACACATTATTATAAGTCAGAGAATGTGAAACTGCTGAACCTGCATATTACATCGCTCTACAAGCCTGTACGTGCCCCTTCTACGGATGCCATCGACATCGATGCCTGCCGTAACATGTTAGTGAAAGGTTGCTACATGTCTGTCGACGATGATGCAGTAGCGTTGAAAGGAGGTAAAGGTCCTTGGGCAGACGACCCTGTAAAGATGCCTGAGAATGGAGGCAACGAGAATATCATCATTGAGGATTGCACGTTCGGATTCTGCGCCAGCTGTGTCACCTGCGGCAGTGAGAGCATCTACGACCACAACATCGTCCTTCGCCGCATCCGTGTGGACGAGGCAACCAACCTGCTTTGGCTCAAGATGCGACCAGACACACCTCAGCATTATGAGTACATCACCGTAGAGGACATCACGGGCAATGCCAAGAACTTCCTCTTGGTACGTCCCTGGACACAGTTCTATGACTTGAAAGACCGCAAGGACACACCAATGTCCTTCAGCAACAATATCGTGATGCGCCGCATCAGCCTTGAGTGCAACACCTTCTTCAACGTCACACCACGTGAGGATCAGTATCACCTGAAGGATTTCCTCTTTGAGGACTGCACCATCAAGACCCAGACATCGAACTATCATCCCGAATACATTGAGAACCTACAGGTTAAGAATGTAACAGTAAATGGTAACTCCATATAATCAACATTTATTTATAAACAACTAAAAAAACAATTTCTTATGAAAACTTTTACCAAAGTATTTACTACAGCCATTCTTTTGGCTTGCTCCTCACTGCTGTGTTCTGCAGCAAAGTTCGACAATGATGTCAACATCACAGTTGGTGGAAAGAGCCGCAAGTACAAATTGTATGTACCGAACAATGTGAAACAGAACACTGCACTCGTATTCTGTCTGCATGGCACAAGTGGTTCATCGGCAAACCGTCAGCCTAATTTCGACGGTATCGCTGACAGCGATGGTATCATCGTAGTTTACGGTCATGGCGAGAGTGTCTATTTTCCATTCTTCGGTATGAATGCACCTGGTTGGAACTCCACAGGCGAATGGAGCGAAGACATCGACTACATCCTTGCCATCATCGAGGACGTGGCAGCTAAATACAGCATCGACCGCAATCGCATCTACTGCTGCGGATTCTCCAACGGAGGTATGATGACCTATACGGTTGCCAATCTCCTTGCCGACAAGTTCGCTGCATTTGCATCCATCAGCGGCTACCCCATCAACGAGTTCCACCTCCACCACACAGGCTATCGTCCTGTTCCATTCCTCCATATCCATGGAACGAACGACGACCTTGTGAAGTCGGCCTACGTATCTAAGATTGTCGACAACATGGTGGCTCGCAATGGCTGTAACCCTGTTCCAAAGAAAACCACAGTAAGCGGCAAGTACACGAAGAGTGTCTATGAAGCAGGTGAAGGTGGATTCCCTTATGTATTCTACTCAATGAACGGTATGGGACACTCTCCTGAAGTTAATAACAACACAGACATAGGTAATGCAGCAAAGACCATGTGGAACTTCATGAAGCAGTATAAGCTCGACGACCCATGCGACCCAACCCTCAAGTTCCGTCCATGTATCGAGGCAGAAGGTTGGACACCCAAGAGCCACGGATGGACCATCAACAGCAACAAGACCATCTGCGCATACGGTACAGGCAAGAGCACAGATGCCAACGCGAATGTCTATCCGTCTCTTCAGTTCATCCAGGGCGACTATCGCCTCACCTTCGACGCTCAAGGCGATGCAGGTGTGAAAGTAGCCGTACTGCTCGCTCGTCTCACCGCCCCTAACGGTTCAGTATTCAATGATACCGTTGAGGTTGGTACCAATCGCACCATCGAATTCAACATTCCTCAAGGTTGGGCAGAATATCGAATTACGTTCAACAAGGTCAACACAGAGGACAACGTGACCATCTCAAATATCGAGATTCACAGTTTCGATCCCGCAGCAGGTATCAGCCCTCTCCTAACCTCCCCCAAGGGTGAGGAGTCGATGTACAACCTTCAAGGTCAACACATCAACTCGCTACAGAAAGGTATCAACATCGTCAATGGGAAAAAGATACTGATGCGATAACGCCTTTTGACGTATCATACAAATTGAGCGACAGCTTTCGGCTGCCGCTCTTTATTTTGAGTTCAGATGTTATTTCACCCAAATCTTTTTTCCATTTACGATATTCAGTCCTCTCTGCAGGCTACTGATACGTTGTCCCTGTAGATTATACCGTTTACCGTTTGCAGCGTTGCCGTCTGCCGTTTGGTTCTCGATTTCGTGGATGTCTGTAGCGACCCAATTCGTTTTATTCAAGATGAGCCAACGCTGGTTGGTGTCATCCATATCGTTATCGAAATTCGTTCCGCTGACACCACCATTTGCAGCTCCTGTCATCGCTGTTGCAGAACCGCCATTGGCTTTGAGGAACCAATAGCTACGCAGTTTCTGTGAACCTTCACTGTTGCTCCAAGTGGTATAGCTACGGCTTGGCATCAGTTGTAGTTTTTCACTTGCAGTTGGTGTCGTGCGCTTTGATGTAGCGAACTTACTACCATTGTACGAGATATAGGCACCCGTGCCAATATTGCGGAATGAATAGAACTGTGTCTTGGGGTCGAACGAAATTTCCCACGCATAGCTGTCGTCAGCCAGCATGGCTTCGGATGTTGTTTCCGTCCACTTCAGGCCTGCTGTTGTGGCCTGGAGGTATGCCTTCTGGAATCCGTATGTCTCGTCAACGTTCTGGATGTAATAGTAGTTGGGGACATCGTCATTGTGTTCAAAGGTGTATGCAGGACTTGCGAAGCAGCTGCCTGTCGGCTGCACACCATCCTCGTGCATACCCTCGATGATGAGCGCATTTCCGTAGTACAGCAGTTCTGTACCGCTGTCCTCCTGTGCACCGTTGATACCGTATGGCCACATGTGCATCGAGTCACCCTTCATCTTCGCATTCTTGTCATTATCCCAGAACTGGAGCACCTCGTTGGCACGGACACCTGTCCATACACCATCGACCAGCAAGTCCCACCAGCCCCATACAGTACCTATACCCACTCCGTGGGCAGCCTCGTGCATGATGGTTCCTGCACGCTGATAAGCAGAGTTAGCACCTACGCGCATGCTGCCACCATAGCTGCAGTCGGCAGTAGGAGTACCTGCACTATACGATACGCTGAGGTTCACACCTTGAATATTGATCAGGTCGTTCCATACCTTCGTACCATACTGGAGGGCGTAGTTGATGCGGTCGTTCTCCTCTTCGCTTCCTCCGTTGTTGTACCAATAGGTCATCGTACCCCTCGGAATGGTGATAATCTTCAGTTCGTCACCGTATGCCACCTGGAATCCTTGTGTCAACACATAAGGACGTGCATAGTAAACGGTCGCTGGAGTCAGGTTCTCCATCACATAGATTAGTCCGTTGTTCGACAGCGTGCGGGTGGACTTTCCATCGAAGATGGTTGGGTTGCGTTCCGTACTGTAGCAGAAACCTGCTTCCTTCAGTTTGGCGCTATTGAGTTTATAGGTGAATCGTCCGAATGCCATCGTAGCACCACGAGCATAGCGCTTATCCGTTGTGATGGTCGGTACACCACCTGTTGGCGACTGAATCATGAACAGCAGCTTGGCATCCTCAAGACGTTCGATGGCTGCATACAACTCGTCATTCTGACTTGAGTCACTTTTGTATATCGCACGTGCTTCTTCGATAGCAGCACTATATGCATCAGCTCCTGGTGCGCTACCATCTCCCAATGTCGTTACAGCCTCGTTAATGGCTGCTCCCAATGCAGCATAAGCCTCAACCGACAGTCGTGCATCCTCTGTGATGAGGCGGAGCTCCGTCGACACCTGGGTGATTTGGCCGATACGCTTATATTCTTTCACCTCCCATGCTTTGTCAAGGAAGGTACCCAGCGTATTCTTCACTGAATGATGCATCTTCAGGTTGATGTATTGTCCACCATTGTCCATGTAGCGTTGCAGTTGAGCGTATAAGTCCTCATCCGTACCTCCTATATAATACAGACGGAAGTTGTCGCAAGACAGCCAGTTACCCGTAGCACCCTCTGCGAGGAATCCGATGATGGCATCGTTCTCGATATTGGTGAACGTCAACGTGTATTGCTTGCGGGTCGTCACCTTCTGGCTGTCGAGATTCGCTACAATCCATGCACCGTTCTGTAACCTCGAAGATGTGTCTTCCTGAATATTCTGGGCAGCCACTTTCAGTTGATACTTACCCACAGGCAGGTCCTTAACGGTCTGAACCACACTTCCGTCACCCACCTTGCTGCCTTTGCTTACCCAGCGTTCCATATAGATGTTACCTGCCTTCAGTGAGAAAGAACTATTGCCTTGCGTACCCATTCCATCGACAGTCCAGCCTTCTGTACCGTCCTCGAAACTTGGGTTCGTAATCCATGAGGTGTAATCAATAGGATTGGTCTCCGAAGCATTGGCTTTGCGGTAGCGCTCGATGACCTCAGTCAATGTCTCGCTCATGCCGCTGATAGCAGCATTTGTAGCTTCAGGATTGTCGTACACCGTTTGTGCCTGATCGATGGCATCCTTCAACATCGCGGCCTCATTGCCTGTTCCGTCGCCATAGAGCGTGGTAGCCAGACTGATGTTGCCAGCCAAAACGGCGCGTAACGCATCCTGACCCACACCTTTGTAAACGACGGTCACCCCTTGCCAGTTCAGCCACTGGGAGCTTGAAGTCATCGACACCTTCATGTTGACAGCCCCTGTGCCGTCCACCACTACATCCTTCGCCCATGCCATTGCTTCACCATGAGCCAGCGCCTGTCCACACGATTTCATGCCGTCAGGTTGGAAATAGGTTGTACCTTGTTTCCAGTTGTTCTCTGTGGCATTTGTCACTCCGAAGTTGATGCTGCTCATCAATGGAACATTCGCCTTCACCGTTTTCGAAGCCTTCACGGTAAACGTAGGAGCTGCATCCGAGCCATCCTGACGATAGAGAGAACGGAAACCGAAGTCATACGTACCAATGGGGAGCATAGCATCCTGCTCCAATGTCAGCGTAGAGTGATAGCGCTCGAACTCTGCCCAACTGAACGATGGACTACCCTTGACCCATCCCTCGGCCGTTCCGTTGCCCACCATATCGGCATTCACCAGCAAAAAAGACACATCAATCGGAGTTGTGATATCAGCATAGATCACATGGAAAAACTTACGGGCAGCTGCCTGCAAACTCTCCACAGTAGCATCTGTAGCCGTGTAAGCCTCGTATGCACTTTCCGCTGCATCCTTGTATGAACTGGTTTTACCTGCTTCGGCCAACGCCTTAAAGAGATTGAACAACTGAAGTTTTGCCTTGTAGAGCGCATACGCCCCGTTGGTGACAGAAGCCTCAGAGATGAACGCCCATTTGGTCATGCCCTTACCTTCTGCGATAGTCAGCGGACCACCGTATGTCCATGCCACGTCAAGCGGTGCTTTCAGCGTCGCACTCGTCAGTGTATAGACACGCGAGCCTTCATAGGTTTCTTCGTATGCGAACCTATTGTTCAGCGTACGGTTCACAACCAAGCTGTTAGCCGCAGAGTTGGTACATGAAAGGTAATATGACGAGTAGCTTGATAAGCGGAATCGCACAGTCCCGTCTGTGGCTACCAACACCGTACAGCGATGCGGAGTAGAAACAGCCACGTCACCATTCGTCAGGCGTGTGGCACATGCTTGTACATTACTGGTCATACCGTTCACCAAAAAGGCATCGGCTTCAACGTTCCATAGATATCCCACAGTCGTGGACTTCAGGGTTGCAAGATCTTCACCAGGCACTTGGGGAGCAATCCACACCATTGCATCCACCTTGGCGAACATTGCTACTACGAAAGCTGTCAATAAAATAAATCGTTTACTCATAATGGTGTAAGTTATTAGTTAGTTTGTTGCAAAGATACAAAAAAATGTATAATGTATAATATATAATGTATAATAAATTCATTTTTAAGCTACTAAACTACTAAACTATTAAACTTTTTTGTATCTTTGCAAACACGAATTACCAGAATAACAAAGATAAAAAGGTAAAAACAACATTCAACGAGTCAATCATGCTGTTCAAGGGTTCAAAGTTCAAGGGTTCAAGGTTCAAGAGTTCTAGAGTTCTAGAGTTCAATTCTTCATTTTTTCTATTGTTTGTGGTGCTGATGGCAATTTGCTGCTGCATGGGAGAAAACGATTCAGGAACAGCGAACAACGACGATGAGACAGAGAAATCGCCTATCACACCTGCTGAGCGCATGATTCTAAACGTTCAACAGCACAACGATTTCGACCGCGAGATATTCCTGATTGACAGTTTGGAACGCACAGGCGACCTCTCGCAGATGAAAGCCAACTACTGGCGCAGCAACACCTATATATCTATGTCACAATACCGTACCACGGAGTTCTACCTGCGCAAAGTGATTGATGCCGACATCCAGAACGATGACGATTTCACCACCTATTGCCGTGCGGCAACCAGTCTGACTACGATGCTCTCATACAACAACGACCATGAAGGCGTGCTGAGCGTGGCACCGAAAGTGGTGGAGGAGATTGAATCGCACAAGAATGCCGACAAACGTATCGTCATCATCCTGCTCAACAACATCGCTGCCAGCCAGCTGAACTTAGGGCAGACCGAAGAGGCACGTCTGAGCTACGAGCGCACCTTCAACTACCTGCAACAGGAAGCGGCCGACAAACCCTCGGAAATGACCTATCGCTCCTTCGTGGATTACGCAAACGCTTTCTCCATTCAGAACAACGAGCGGAACAACTTCGAAGAAGCCATGAAATGGGCCAAGCGCACAGATTCGCTCCTCACCATCTATGAGCAAATGCCAGAAGCCGACCCAGAACTGATTGACGAGCTGTCGGGCAGCATCGTACTCAACCAAGCAATTGCCCACGAAGGACTGGGCAATCAGGAGGCAGCTGCTGCCGAATACAAGCGTTTCCGCGATACCAAATACGGTCACGATACCAATGGACGTTTCGAGGCAATCCGCTACCTGCTCTCAGCCAGGAAATATTCAGAGGCAGCCGACGAATTGGTCAACCTGGACCACTGGATGGAGATGCGTGGTGAGGAATGGGACCTCGACAACATCCGCAAACACCTCACCAACAAATACTACGCCAACCTGAAGGCAGGCCGTCGCGACTCTGCCCTCGCCGTAGCCACCCGCATGTGTGAGATGATTGATTCAGCTGTCGTCAAATGGGAACGTAACAACGCCTCGAACGAATTGGTCAACATCTACGACACCCAGAAGAAAGAAACCGAACTGGCAGGTAAAGACGCCCAGCTGTCCGAGCAACGGTTCTGGGCAGTTGCCGTAGCACTCATCCTACTCACCCTGTTCTTCATCATCTACACCCTGTATCGCCGCAGGGCAGCCAAGCGACTTAGCATTGCCAACAAACAGCTGGCACTACGCAACCAACAACTCATCATCGCCAACGAGCGTGCGGAGGAGTCGGCACGCATGAAGATCGACTTCATCCAACAGATATCCCACGAGATACGCACCCCACTCAACATCCTCAGCGGATTCGCACAGATTATCACCTCGCCGGAGATGACGCTTGAAGAACACGAGAAGGACGACATCAACAACGGCATCATCGAGAACACTAACCGCATCACAGGATTGGTCAATAAGATGCTGGAACTCAGCGAGGCCAACAGCCGCGCCGTCATCCCTCGCGAAGACAGCGTACCCCCTATGGAAATAGCTGAGATGGCAATTCAGGAGTCAGGCATCAGGAATGCCACACATATCCAGTTCACATTGCAGCCTCAAAGCGACACACCCCTCACCACCAATTTGAAACAAGCCGCACGAGCACTTGTGCTCCTACTTGACAACGCCCAGAAATTCACCCGCCCAGCCGAAACGACTGTACGAGTATCAGGCGGAACCACAGGTAAGGAGAATGTCACCCTCAGCATACAGAACCAGGCAGACCACGTTGCCTTCGTCATCGAAGACACAGGCATCGGCATCCCCTCAGAAGAAGCTGAACACATCTTCGAAGAATTCGTACAGCTCGATGAATACTACGACGGAACAGGCATCGGACTGACCGTAGCACGCTCCATCGCCCGCCGATTAGGTGGCGACATCCTTCTCGACACTACCTACACCCACGGAGCACGATTCGTGATGACGCTACCGAGTTGAAAAACGAATAATGAAAAGTGAAGAGTGAAAAATTAAAACTATTTCCTATTTGCTCAGGAACCTATCCACGAAAGCCTCTCTTTACGACTATTTCCATTTTGGAAACTGTCGCATCTCTCTTTAGCTCACCCGTATCGAAAATGTTACACACCACCCTTGTTGCCTTTCTTTTTGGTTTTCTTCTCAATGAGTTTGATAGACTCTAAATAATCCTGCTCTACTGGCGATAATGTCTTCACTTGGAATTTTCTATACTCAATTAAAGCCTTATCCATTGCTTCCTCATGAGATACAGAACCCGCCCCTTCCAGCAGTTCATCACCATTGGCAGACAAGATATTATCCAATTGGCGAACATAGTCTTCCATATACATTGGACGATGACGCAAGGCCTGAGTCTCTGCAAAGTCGAAATATCCAGAAACGATGTTGTTCAATATCTTCAGCTCATCTGCCGTCAAATAGTTCTTGGCAATCTTGATGTCGTTAATACAGGGCAGTTCCCCTTTGAACGAGGTCAATCCCATAAAGGGGTTGTCGGCATCTGCACGTTCATATATCACCTCTGCAGCCGTATGTCCGTGAGCCGCATAATGCAGCTTGTTTTGCACCATCTTGAAGAACAACTTAGAAGTCTCTGTGCGGGGATCGTAGTCAACACTCGTTGCGTAGAGGTCGAGCACCTGCCGATACATCACCTTCTCAGATGAACGGATGTCGCGGATACGATCCAAGAGTTCCTTCCAGTAGCCGCCACCGCCCAGATTCTTTAGCCGTTCATCGTCCATCGTGAAGCCCTTGATGATGTACTCTGCTAATCGTTCTGTAGCCCACTTACGGAAGCGTGTACCCACAATAGACTTTACACGGTAGCCAACGGAAATGATGACATCGAGGTTGTAATAATTCGTCGGTTTGGTGGAAAAATCGGAATTTCCGATTTTTCTCATTGTCTTCGCCTCCTCAATCTCTTCTTCTTTATAGGCATTCAGTATATGCTCATTAATGGTG
>JAFZYE010000009.1 GCA_017616445.1 Bacteroidaceae bacterium | reverse complement strand
TTCTCAGAAAATGATAAAAATCGTGCGATTAACGCCATTATGAGAGTCATGGAGTGCATAAACATACGTCCGAGCCAGATCGGAACAGAGAAGACGGTACGCGAGGGAAAACTTGCAGCCACGCGAGGGAACACGTGCAGCCTCGCGAGGGTGCAAAAAGGGTACGGCGTAGGCGGCTCAAAACAACACCGATGTTTCGGCAAAACAACGGCGTACAAATGGCAAAACAACGCCGTTGTTTTCGTACCCGAAAAGCAGGAGTATTAAGCCTACATACAAAGTGTATCAAGCCTGCATACACTTAGGATTCAGGCTGAATACTATTAGGTCATGCAGATTGCAGAAATAAAAAAGCCTGCGGACAAAAATTATCTTGTTTTTTCCCTTTTTCTCGGCAGGCTTTTTTATCTTATTGCTGTGAAGAATCATTAACCTATTAAACATTTTCACTATTTTTGCAAAAAAAACTATCACTCAACAATAAATTGTAGGCTTTATTATGTTCACTTATCCGTTTTTTTCGTAATTTTGCGGTTAGGATGAATGGTGTGAAAACTTCAATTACTTAATACAATCACTATGAATATGAAGAAAATGATTTCATGTGCCGCTTTGTTCCTGTGTGGTGCCTTGAGCATGCAGGCCTATCAGCTCTGGCTGGCTCCGGGCGGCAATGGAGACGGCTCAACGGAGGACACTCCTCTGGGCGATCCTAAGTCAGCCATTGAAAACTTGTGTCCTGATGACACGCTATGGGTAAAGGCCGGTGTCTATGACAACATTTCCGACATGATCAATGTGCGGCGCAGTGGAACCCCTAACCACCGCATCTGCGTATTCGGCTATGGTGAGGGTCGGGCTGTGTTCGACTTCAAGAAACAGCCACATACAGGTGACGCTACTGCTACGCAGTTCCGCGGCGTACTGATGAATCCTTCCGCCGACTACTGGTACTGGCGCGACATCGACTTTACGCATGCTGCCGACAACGGCATGAAGCTGGAGGCCTCGTACTGTGTCATTGAGCGTTGTAACTTCTACCGCAACGGCAACACGGGGCTGCAATTGGGATTCGACAAAGACGTCAATGGCGGCAACTTCCTCAACAAGAAGTTCCTTTATTGCCGCTACAACCTGATTATCAACTGCGACTCCTACTTTAACTACGACGTGCAGAGCCACGGCGGTAATGCCGACGGCTTCGGCAACAAACACTATCCAGGTCCAGGCAACGAGTGGCACGGCGACCGTTGCTGGGGAAACAGCGATGACGGATGGGACCTCTACTATACCGTCTATCCTTGTCTGATTGACAACTGCTGGGCAATCTGGAACGGTTACCTGGAAGATGGCAGCATTGGTGTTAACGGCAACGGATTCAAATTGGGTGGCAACAAGCAGAGCGGTGGTTCAGCTGACGGCAAGGGTGGCTCCTATGGTGCGCATATCTTCATCAACTGCGTGGCAGCCTATAACCTCTACCATGGATTCGACCAGAACAACCACGACGAAGGAACGTGGCTGCTCAACTGTACGGCCTTCGACAACAAACAGGTGAACTACCGCTTCAACTGTGATGTGGAGATGATTGGCAACACCGTATTCCACCTGCGCAACTGTCTTGGCTTCCGTCCGGGCGAGGCCAACCACCGCTTCGGCGATATGTGGCCCGACGCAGAATATACCAACTGGCAAGACATCCTCGACCTCTCACCACAGTATAACATGGGCAAGGGTATCAACCCAAGGACGGGTCAGGAATATAAACGTCTCTCGGCTAGGGACTGGCCCAACTACGATGACGAATTTGAGGACATCTCCTTGGAGACAGCCCTCAGTGAGCGTCAGCCCAACGGTGAGCTGCCGCTGAAGTTTGCACGTCTGAAAGTGGGCAGCATCTTCGAAGACAGAGGAACACCCATCGAGGACTTCTACTGTGACGATGTGTTCAAGGACTATTTTTACAAAGCATCGGACCGTTGGCTCGACAACTACAGCCGCACCATCACACTGCCGTACTATGGCGCCGGCCCTGACTATGGAGCATACGAGGCAGGTTGGGAGCGTCCCGCCTTCGACCTGGAGACACTGCCCGTGAACGATGGCACGACGATTGATATTGACGAAAAGACGGAGATTGGCGGCACATGGTATGAGAAGTGGACACTCATCGATGACGAGCTGTTCCAGGATGCTACGCTGGCTGAAGAAACAGCCCAGTACATCACAGCGCAAGCCGATAAAAACGAACTGCTGCCTACCTACTACGGAAAGAGCGGCACTTGGCCCACCAAGATAGGCAATCTCTATAGCGGAGGTACACGTGGTGCTCTGAAACTGGCCAAGACATCGGGCTACATCGAACTGACGCTGCCCAGCCTCAGTCAGATGCGTACGATGGTGTATGGCGGTGGCAGGGGTTGTAAGTTGAAGGTGCAATGGCGGCGGCCATCAGACACATCGTGGACAGACGGTGAAGCCTACGACTTCGACCAGCGAATCCACACACTCGACCTGACCTACTACGGACTGCCACTTACGACAGAACCTATTGTGGTACGTCTTTGCAGTACCGGCTCCAACGATGTCTATCTGACCGACCTCAATGTAGCAGGCTATCAGCCTGCCGAAGACACTTCGACAGCAATCCGCCCGAACCAGCAGCAGCCCGATTGCTGCTTCACCACCCAAGGCATTATCGTTTATGGCGAGGTGCAGCAGATAGAGGTCTATGATGCCAATGGCCGTCGTGTAGCAGCCTCAGCCCACTCGCAGTTCTGCAACCTCTCATCACTGCCCGCAGGAATCTATGCAGTACAGGCTCAGTTGCAGGGTGGCAAAACTGCTTCTATAAAAGTATTAAGGAAATAAAGGGCTCACCTGCATACACATAAATTTTTTTATTTTTCAGTTCCTGCAAATCAGGCGGCATCTCAGCATAAGTCAAACAAGTTTGACTTATGCTGAGATTTGCACTGTTTTTTTCTTGAATGTGATGCGAAGCCGTAGGCTGTTCGGAGGTATCGGACTAAGGGCTGTTAAGCTCGCTTAGACAGGCCTGAGGACGATGACTTCGGAATGATGCTCATAGAGCATGTATCACAGGCAAGTATTTTTAATATTTTTGTTTTTTTTCCGTAGGACTTTTTTATTCTTAATAAACTAAACACAGGGATTTACCAGTGATCCAAAATTACGCATTATTAATGCTTTTTGTGTTCGTTTTTCCACTTTATTATACATTTTACATTGTACATTTTATATTAATTACTATCTTTGCAAGCAAATGCTAAACTAATCGTATTATGATGAGACGGACAATCATTCTGATATTGTCGCTGGCGATGACCATGACCGGCAAGGCTGGCGATGTGACTCCTGAGCAGGCATTGCAGCAGGCACAGGCTTTTGTGGAAAATGTAGGAAATGTAAAAAGTAGAAGAGCAGTATCGGCATCATCGCTTAGGATGGAGGGACGTGTCGATGGGCTGTATGTGTTCAACATGGAGGAGAATGGCGGTTATGTCATCGTGTCGGATGATGACCGCACGACTCCCGTGCTGGGCTATGCCGACAGCGGACATCTGGATCTCGACAACATGCCTGAGAACATGAAGGCGTGGTTACAGGGCTATGCCAACGAGATTGCATGGATTCGCACGAACAATATACAGCCTGCTGTCAACGCCGCATCACGCAGGGCTTCGGTGGTGAAGAAGCCTGTTGCCCCTCTGTTGCGAAGCCAATGGAGTCAGGATTTCCCATTTAACTATTTGTGTCCTGAATACATGCCTGGCGTTCAAGCTGATGCGGGCTGTGTCGCATTGGCGATGGCACAATGTATGTATGCCACAGAGATGAGGGTGGGCTCAACAACAACCTATACCACCGCTGAAATACCTGCCTACAAAACAGGGACAAGAGGTTTTTCGATTGATGGCATCCCTGCGGGAACCCCCATCAACTGGAGCAAGATGATAGGCAACTTTTCGGGCGACTATACGGGAGAGCAAGCCATGGCTGTCGCAGAACTGATGTATTATTGCGGTGTAGCAGTTGAAATGGACTATGCAATGGTTGACAATGGAAATTCGGGGGCATATTCGTCAAATGTACCTGATGCACTGGTGAACTACTTCGACTACAGCCCGACGGCAAAGCACCTCATTCGTTCTAACTACTCTTATCAGGATTGGATTGATATGATGTACAACGAGCTGAGTCAAGGTCGTCCTATTGTTTATGGAGGAAGTACTGAGACTGTATTTGGTCATGGGTTCGTATGTGACGGATACGCGACAGAAGACTATTTCCACATCGACTGGGGATGGTCAGGCGACAAAAACGGATACTTCAAACTGTCCGTTCTGGACCCATACAGTGAGCTCGGCACGAGCAACATACCTTCGGCTTTTGGGGCAGACCAAGATGCTGTCATCGGAATTCAGAAGAAGGGCGAGACAGGCACCGTACTGGAGATACCCCCCCATGTCGTAAATCTTAGTGGAAAATTCAAATCATGTAGTGACTATCCTACTCAGGGTCAGAATGTTGATGTGTTTGTTGAGGTTCAAAATAACAGTAATGACGAATATGACGGCTCGTTCTATTTATATGCTTATTATGGACAAACGGAAGAAAGTGTTTACTCAAAAAGAGTTGTCATACCTGCTAAGGAGAGCCGAGTTTGTCAACTGTCGTTTGTTCCAGAACACTCAGGTGAATATATTTTAGGTTTATATTACGTCAAAGACGAAGTGAAATCTTTACTTGCTGCAAGCCCTGTGTTTGATGTCGCCGATGGCATCGAGTTGCCTACGACCGCCAACGTTGAGTTGGGACACACGCTGACCATTGAGAATGTAACGGCACTCTACGATGCAGAAAAGAACGATTACGATATTTACGGCAATACATTCCATGGCAAGCTGACGGTAACGAATCCCGACCCGACGACCAATTTCAGGGGACATTATATCTGTAGCATGAAGAGAACCAAACCTGCTGCTAAAGAGGTTTTTGCGTTTTTCAGGGAAATCGTCATTCCATCAGGCGGCAGTTTCGACATTCCCATTGACTTTACAGGAATGGCACATAAGGATCGGTACAGTCTAACGATAACCTACTTCACTGAGAACGGTTGGCACTCCCAGGAAGAAATCGCGTTGTTCTATAAACAACCGACGATAGTGACCACCATGCCCGATGGAACAGAAATCGACGACATACCCCAATTGCTTGACCCCGAAGGCACCTACACCGTACCAGCTCAGGCAGTATCGGTCGATCTCAGAGGAACGGGAATCACCACCCTCAACACCGAAGGCTGTACACCCAACACGCTCTATCTGTTCAACACAACCGACGAAGTGCCCGCGGGACTGACGAACATCGTAAGGTTTGATACCAGCAGCCGACAATACACAGCAGACGACATCAGACTTACCGACGGTTACAGCTTCGCCTCGCCTGTGGACCTAACTGCCAGCAACATAACGTTCACATACCACCCCGACCGATGGGCCGACGAAAAGGGCGGATGGAACACCCTCATCGTGCCGTTCAATGTCACATCGGTAACAGCAGACGGACAGCCTATCGACTGGTTCCGCAGCAGTTCAGACGAAGGCAAGCAGTTCTGGCTGAAGGAGTTTTCGGGCGACGACCCCGACATCGTATATTTTGACGACGTAGCGAGCTCGATGACAGCCAACACTCCCTACCTCATCGCCTTGCCGGGCAACCATTGGGGAGCAGACTACGACTTGAGCAAGCAGACCATCAAGTTCATCGGTAGCGGTGAAATCCAAAAATCCACATCCGAAACACTGACTGCCAGCAGCTACATCTACATGGGCAACACCGCCCAGAACAACATAGAGAACATCTACACGCTCAACGCAGCAGGTACACAGTTCGAACTCAGTAACGGCAACGCACCTTTCCGTGCCTACTTCAAGCCCATCACATTCGCCCCCCGCATCACTGCACTCAGCATCAGCAGCAACAAGCTGTCCGTGCCAGTACGTGAAGTCGAGAACAACGAACCATCTACAGATATTTGGTACACGATTGATGGACGACGACTGAGCGGAAAACCTGCCACAAAGGGCATCTATATAGTAGATGGGAAGAAGGTGGTCATCAAATGATGAATGTAAAATGGAGAATGGAAAATGGAAAATCCATAATCCATAATGGAAAATGTAGAATGTAGAATGGAAAATGGAAAATGGATAATGAAAAATAAGGAGTGACAGGAGTTGCAGGAGTTCAGGAGTGACAGACGATACTCTGCTAAAGTCTTTCTTTCTTAACTCTTAACTCTTAATTCTTAACTAATTATGTATCCACCCACTTTTTAAAATTTTTGCCTTGAAGATGACATACGCTGTAGGGGGGCAGAGGGCGCTCGATGTGGGCATGGGAAGTTCACTTACCGATGATCACATCGGGCGAGTTCTGCAAAGCAGCCAAAGGTTGCTTGTCATCTGAAAGGTATTTTTAATATTTTTTTCTCTTTATAATAAACACAGGTTACCTGTGGTCTTATTTTTCTTTGGTTGTTTTACTAAAAACATGCTTCGTACCATCCCACGTATAGATGTACTTGATGTAGGCATCGTCGGTGTATTCACTGATGATGAAGTCCTTACCAACGCGAGGAAGGATGTAGCTGACGTATTCTGCACCGGAGCCCTTAAAACTGTCAACAGGACTGGCCTCTGGCTTCAGTGTTGCTGTCTTGGGGTCGTAGTCGTAGAAGCAGATGACGGTGATGACGGGATCAACAGGTGAGCTCACCTGAATGGCAAAGAGGCGATGGCCGTTGTTGCGACGCCATACGCAGGCTTCCATCGAATCTCCATCAGTGCCGCCTGAATCCCAGCTGACAAAGCCGTTCTTGCGGTCAACAATGATTTCGGTGTCGTACTCTTCATCGACCTCACGAGTGAACTTAGGGTCTTTTGCCTTATCAAGCACTGCGCCTACGACGTAGTTAGGCCATGTCTGGTTGAAGGCTTTGACGAGGGTGACGATGTCGGGCGACTGACCGCCATTAGGAACTTTGATGGAACGTTTGCCCCACCCTTTTCCGAGTTTGACCATATTGTCATTCTTATAGGAATCATCCATCGAATAAGCTACGTATCTTGACGATGGTTTGAGTTGGGCACTTGCCTGCTGAGCGCAGAGCCAGAAGATGCCGCAAAGGAGAAGAGACCCCCCGACCCCCTTTAGGGGGAGAGATTGAAAGATTGTTTTTGGTTTCATAATTTCATTTACTATTTGACGATTTATATTTAGTAGTGAGTGGTGAGAGGTGAGAGGTGAGAGGTGAGAGCACACCATAGGATGTATACACCTGCAGACATTTCTCTTACCTCTTACTCCTTACCTCTTACCTCAAAAAATCTTAACTTTATAAGTTACGTTGTTTCATGATGACATAAATGATGACAGGTGCGCCCAGCATGGGGGTGACGGCATTGAGCGGTATGATGCCGCGCTCGCCAGGAAGGACGCAGATGAGGTTACAGATGAGGGCTGCTGCTGCACCACAAAGGATGGTGACGGGCAGCAGGATGTTGTGGTTCTCCGTACGCAGAATCATACGTGCCACATGCGGTACGGCCAATCCGAAGAAGGCAATAGGACCACAGAAGGCTGTGGTGACCGCTGTGAGCAGACCTGTAGCCAGGAGCAACAGGTTGCGAGTACGACGGATATTGATGCCGAGATTCTCTGCATATTGATTGCCCATGAGCAAGGCATTGAGGGGCTTGATGAGCATGACAGACAGGAAAAGCCCGACAACGCAACAACTGGCGAACATAGGCATCTGCTTCATCGACACGCCACCGAAATTACCCATTCCCCAGATGACATAGCTGTGAACGCCTTCTTCAGTAGCGAAGAAATTGAGCAACGAGATGGCCGATGAGGTGATGTAGCCTATCATGATACCCGTTATGAGCAGCATGAGATTACTACGGATGAAGGTAGAAAGGAACAGGATGAGACCCATGATAAGCATCGACCCGATGAAAGCACCGATAAGCACAGACATGAAGCCTGAGAGGGTGACTCCACCTGCCACGATAGCTCCACCAGTGGCAAGCATCACGATGGCCACACCGAGGTTGGCTCCGCTGCTGATACCCAGGATGGACGGACCAGCAAGGGGGTTGCTGAAAGCAGTCTGCAACATCAAACCCGATACAGCCAACGCACTGCCACAGAGCAACGCGGTCAATGCTTGTGGCAGACGTGACTGGATGACAATGTATGTCCAACTGGCCTTGTCGACTTCGCCTCCCGTCAATATCTGCCACACCGCATCAGCCGGAATGTTAACGGAACCGAAAAAGAGGTTTGCCACGAAGAGCAAAATGATGAGGACGGATGTCAATACTACGTATTTCAATTTCTTAAGTATTTATTAAGGAGTTATCGCTTCGCTCGGAGTTATCACTACGTTCGACGATACTTTGCTGATGTAAACACCCGTTGGTTCCGTCGGAGTGAAGAGCGTAGCTCGAACGATAACTTCGGAGCGCAGCGGTAACTTCGGAGCGCAGCGGTAACTTCGGAGCGCAGCGGTAACTTCTCTAACTCCCTTAACTTCTTCAACTTAGTTGAATCATTTACTTCAGCGACTCGAACTTCGCGTTCTTCTCAATGGTCCACTTGTCGCGCTTTGCTACGCCACAGTCGGCACCCTTGAACATCTTGGCTGCGGTCTGGTCGCCCTTGAGCTGCCACTGAAGCCATGCGAGGCCAACGACAGAGAACTCACCTCCATGAGGCTGTGAGTAGGTACCACCATGACCTACAGGATAGTTGACAGCACATGCAGGCATGTGATTGATCTTGTGGAAGTCGTCCATACCGTTCTCGTAAGCGATGTCCTGTGAGCCACCTAACATGTACATAATCGGACAGTGGATCTCCTTCAGCTTTTCCTTTGGAGGCATCGGCATACCGCCCACTGCCTGATTGGCGTTCTGCTGATTGAACAGACCGCTGTTGCAAATCATGAGGCAGGTGATGCGCTTATCGGCACAGTTGTAGAGGGTCTGCAGACCACCGCACGACATACCAGCTACGCAGATGTTCTTCACATCAATCTTGTCGTAGTAAGGTGAGTTCTTATCAGCATTCTGAGCGATGACCCAATCCATTGATTCAATCTGCTGCTCAGTGGTTGACATCGCACCACGATAGGACTGACCGTCGATGGGGATGAAACCCGTAGCGACAACGATGAAGCCGTAGGATGCAATTTCGTTCAGGAACTTATAGTGTTCCCAAGGTGAATTTGTACAAGCCCCATTACCCCATACCAGCACAGGCAACTTCTGCTTCTTGCCGAAAGCGCTGAGATCCTGTGGAACGAAGATGGTGTGTTCAGCGAGTGATGCCTCTTCCTTCATGATGGCCTTATAAGGACCTGTTCCACCTTCCTCAACCACCTGAGACTTCTGGGCAAAACCTACGATTGCGATACTTGCAAATGCAAGTGTTAATAAGATACGTTTCATTATTTTATATTATTAGAAGTTATCGTTTCACTCGAAGTTAAAGAAGTTATCGGCCTGCGGCCTCGGAGTTATCACTTCGTTCGACGATACTTTGCTGATGTTAACACCCGTTGGTTCCGTCGGAGCGAAGAGCGTAGCTCGAGCGGTAACTTCGGAGCGCAGCGGTAACTCCTTTAACTTCTTTAATTCTTCAAAATTTATAACTCTCAACTATTACTTCACTTTCCAAACATCCAATGTGATGCCACCACCTGCACCGCCGAAACCTGGCTGGCAGAGGAACAAGCAGTCGTTCAACCATGCATACTTGCTGTCCTTTGGAGCTTCGAACTTAGGAGCACAACGGAAATACATGCCTCCTTGACCACCCATCTTGATGATACCGGTATTGCGAACGTGGATTGTTACACCGTCATTGGTGCGGATGCAATAGATTGCCTCTACCTCATTACGGCCATCGACAGCCAGCTGATAGTCAGCACCACCTGGGAGCACTTCACCTTCAATCTCAGGTCCCTTAAATGTACCGCCTGTGATTGGAATGATGGTACGAGTACCCTTACCGTTGTTACCTGATGAATAAGCCTGACCAAGTGTTACGTTCAGACGTACTACATACTCAAGTTCTGGAGCCTTTGGCTCACCGTTCTGCTGCTGAGGAGCACCGAATCCGAATTGTGCTTTCGCAGTTGCGACGAAAGCAACAAGCATAATTGCTGTTAAAACTTTTTTCATTGTTCTTTATTGTTATTGGTTAAAAAAATAAGTATCACATATTTGTTTTGGAGTTATCGTTTCACTCGAAGTTAAAGAAGTTATCGGCCTACGGCCCCCGTCATCCCCCTCGGGGGACAAAGCCCCTCAGGGCTGAGGGGGGACAGAAGCGGATTTTCTCCCCCTTCGCACTCCCCCCAAGGGGAGAGAATCGCTTCGCTCTACGATAGTTTGCTGATGTTAACACCCTTTGGTTCCGTCTGTCACTCCTGTCACTCCTGCCACTCCTTATTTTTAACTTTTCACTTTTACATTTTACATCACTCCTCCCATTTGAAGGTCATACCATCCCACTTCAGTATAAAGTTTTCGTCGGCACATGCATCCTCCTCCATACTGTCCACACCGGTTACTTCGATGTCCTTGCCTACTTCAGGCAACATAACATAATAGCATAATTCATACTGCTTCATACGATCTTCAATCATCTTGGTAAGGGCAGGCTCAGGAGTCATGACGCCTGTTGCAGGGTCGTAATCATAGAAACAGATCAAGCACTGATCCCAATCGACCTGTTCCCAACACTCTTCCATGTAGGCAGCAAAGAGCTTATGACCGTTCGTGCGGTTCCAATAGCATGCAAAGGTGTAGCGGTCGGTCTGAAGCTCTTGCATACAGCGGATATATCCGTTTTTAGAGTTGCAGGAGAGATAAAATGCGTCTGGATAATCATACTTGGGATTGTCAATCTCAAGACGATAGTCGTCCTTGGCAGCTAACTCGGGATCGCTGAGATAGCGACGCATAGCCTCGTTGGTTTCACACTGTGGATATGTCTTACAGAAAGCAAGAGCAAAATCCTTGATACCGACTTTGGACTTATCGGCATCGACCTTGATGGTCTTGTCTGCCCATGCCTTTCGTATGGAAACGATTGTACGTTCGGGAACTTCGAAATCCTCTTCATCTTCTGTTGTTACCTCTTGATTTGTGTTCTCTGTGACGGTTGTAGAGTCTTGATTCTCACCGTTTCCTGTCTTGTTGCCACATGACGAAATCATCAAAGCAGTTGCAACAAGCATAATTGCTGTAGATACTTTTTTCATTGTTTATTATTGTTATGGATTATAAAAGGTGTGACAAAGTTAGGAAAAAAGTTTAATAGTTTAATAGTTTTATCGTTTAAAAGTGAAAAAAATGAAGAAATTTGTCAATAGTAAATGGTTAAATAGTAAATATTTATTATCTTTGCGCATTGAATTAAACATGTTTTCAACATGAAGGAATATACGGAAAAGGAAAAGAGTTTTAATCTGCTATTTGAATCAACGATCAAGAATCATTGGGTTCGCCCCGCTCTGACTGATTATCAAGGGCAGACACTCAGCTATGCCGATGTGGCTCAGCAAGTGGAACAGTTCCATCTGTTGTTTCAGCAATTGGGAATCCAACGTGGTGAGAAGATCGCATTATGCGGGAAGAACTGTTCGAACTGGGCGGTAGCTTTCTTTGCAACAGTAACCTATGGTGCCATTGCTGTCCCCATCCTTCATGAGTTCAAGCCAGAGCAAGTTCAGAACATCATCAACCACTCTGAGTCAAGACTGTTGTTCGCAAGCGACAACATCTGGAAAGAGGTCGAGAACGAAGGACTTCAGATAGAGGTCGACAACTTTATTGGAGTCATCAACCTGCACGACTACTCCGTGTTGATGACGAATGGCGAGCGTCTCAATACCATCATGGCTCAACTGCCACAGCTGTTCAACGATGCTTATCCGAACGGGCTCAAACCCGAAGACATCCACTATCAGGAAAGCTTTGGCGACGAGTTGGCCATCATCAACTATACATCGGGATCGACAGGCAAGTCGAAAGGGGTGATGCTCTCGCAGAAAAACCTATGGAATAACATCCGCTTTGGTATTGATGAACTGGAAGACCACATCGCCCATGACGGAACTGTGGTCAGCATCCTTCCTATGGCTCACATGTATGGGTTGGCCTTTGAGATACTGAGCGAGATATGCATGGGTATGCACATCTATTTCCTCACAAAGCTATCCCCTACATTGATCTTCAAGGCATTCTCTGAAATACGCCCTACCCTCGTCATATCAGTACCGCTGATTATCGAGAAAATCATACGAAGAGCAGTTGTACCGAAGCTGCAGGACGTTAGAATCCGTACCCTGCTTCATCTACCGATTGTAGGTACTCAAATCAAACGACGTATCTGCCGTAAGCTCACAAAGGCATTTGGCGACAGGTTCTACGAAGTAATTATCGGTGGTGCAGCATTCTCGGAAGATGTAGAGAACATCTTGAAAGATATCGGGTTCAGATATACGGTAGGCTATGGAACCACAGAATGTGCTCCGCTGATTACTTACGCCCATTGGTACGACTTCCCACAAGGCAGTTGCGGACGTGCCATCCACCGCATGCAACTGCGTATCAACAGCAACGACCCTGCAAACGAAGTCGGTGAGATTCTCGTCAAGGGCGATGGTGTGATGCTTGGATATTTCAAGAACGAAGAAGCTACCCGTGAGGCTCTCGATGCAGACGGATGGTATCACACAGGTGATTTGGGTGTCATCGCGGCAGACGGCAGCCTCTATATCCGTGGCAGGTCGAAAAACATGCTCTTAGGCCCGAACGGGCAGAACATCTATCCAGAAGAGATTGAAGACAAACTGAACGCACAAATACTGGTTGCAGAGAGTGTTGTGATTCAGAACAACGACCGTCTCTATGCCCTCATCTTCCCTGATGCTGACGAAGTGGAGAAGATGCATGTGACCGACTTGAAAGCAGCAATGGAGAGCGTACGAAAGGACGTGAACCAAGAACTGCCTGCATACGAACACATAGCAGGCATCAAAATCATGGATAAGGAATTCGAGAAGACGCCGAAGAAGAGTATCAAGCGGTTCTTGTACTTGAATGAGAAAGTATAAATATTAGACTTTAGACACTAGTGAGCTGAAAGTTGGCTTAAAAGCTTACAAAGATTATAGATAAAAATGTTAGCTTTACTACAGAAAATCAGTAAATTATTAGCTGCGCATGCTTCTTTATTTGTCACAGCGATAGCCATCATCACCTTTTTCCTGCCAGATTTGTTTGTTTGGGTACGAGGCACCACTCAGACTGTGATACTTGGCATCATCATGTTGACAATGGGATTGACACTCACGACGGAAGATTTCCGTATCTTGGGCAAACGTCCGTGGGATATCCTGATTGGTGCAGTTGCCCAGTTCTTCATCATGCCATGTGTTGCATGGCTTTTAGTCAGGGTGTTCCATCTTGAACCAGCGCTGGCTTTAGGCATCTTGCTGGTGGGATGTTGCCCTGGAGGAGTATCAAGCAATATTATGTCGTATCTCTGTCATGGAGACGTTGCCTTCTCTGTAGGAATGACATGCGCTTCTACCCTACTCGCACCTGTGATGACTCCCCTTCTCATGGAACTGACCGCAGGAGAAATCATCGAGATAGATGCCATCGGCATGTTCATCAACATCCTGATTGTAACAATCATTCCTGTTGGCATCGGTTGTTTCCTGAACTACATGTATTCTAAACGTAAGAGTTTCCCTACGATTCAGTCGTTGATGCCAGGACTGAGTGTGGTCTGTCTGGCTTGTATCGTAGGTGGTGTGATTTCGACCGTTCACGACGAACTGATCTCACGAGGTTTCGTGCTCTTCATCTGGACCTTTGCTGTCGTCCTATGCCACAACACCCTTGGTTATCTGCTCGGTTATTTAGCAGGTGTTGTATCAAAGTTCAACAAAGCAAAGAAACGTACCATCAGTATTGAAGTGGGTATGCAGAACGCAGGACTTGCCACAGTTTTAGCTGGTAATTTCTTCGCAGCTCAACCGCTTGCCGTTCTGCCTTGTGCTATCAGCTGTGCTTGGCACAGCATCAGCGGAACCATCCTTGCAGGTTTGTTTGTGTGGTGGGATAAGAGAAAGGAGTTAGGAGTTAGGAGTTAGGAGTTAGAAGTTAGGAGTTAGGAGTTAGGAGTTAGAAGTTAGAAGTTAGGAGTTAGGAGTTACTAAAAACTGCTGAGTTCTTTACCATCCTGAACCAATTGTTCCATGTAGGAACGGATACGTCCCAATCCATTTCCTTTAGGCCACGCATTCGAACCATGGGTGTATATTGAACTTCCATCTGCAAACTTAGCAGAGAAAGTCCACGATTCACCATCCAACACTTGCATCGAGGGCAGATAACGTTCCTTATAGGTGTACATCTTCTCTTCCTCGATAATCTGTCGGAAATGCTGCACGTCATCTGCAGAGAGACGTTTCTCAAAAAGTGGGCCATACGACTCTTTCATCGCCCGTAGTACGATGTCACCGTTCTCTTCCTTCGTCAACTCTCCTTCGTAGATAAAGCCTGCCATCGTACCGCTATTCGTATACCTGACACTTACAAGTTCTGCATCAGGCATCTTCTTCGTGGCACAACTCACCCACGTCATCAACAATCCAGCCATGATAACTACAACAGAAAAAACAGTCCTTTTCATTTGTAGTCTATTGTATCAAGCCTGCTGTCACTAATCCACGACGTGGATCATCTGCTGCAGCTTTTGTATTAAAGACCCCAGGATCACGATCGGGTTGCCATGTACGATATTGTATCAATGGCAACTCAGGATCCGATACGTTCACAAGCAAGAACAAGAATCCTGTGTCGCTATACGTACTTGAGAAATAGTCCTGTCGGAGATTGATTCCGAATCGTGCGTCGTACATTTTATCCAAAATACAATCGCTAAAATGAATGTTGATGAACTCGTTCCGCTTGAAGCAAGCCTCAAGACGCTCCATATACTGTTCCTTGTCCATCTTGGTGTAAGAAGCCTTCTGGTTGTTGGATGTCTTGATGGTAATCGCCTTCCCTTCACTTGCAGCCTTTGTCCCTGACGCTTTCTTCAACAAATGTCCTGTGATGATGACTGCCTCATCATCGAAGATACTCTTGATATAATCCAGACGATGCAAGGCAAATGCTGTCTGATAGTTCTCAAGGAAGGTAGCCAGCAATGTACAAGTGCTGTCACCCCAATATTCGAGATGCTTTTCTGTATAGATCTGCTCACGAGTCGGTTTGTCAAGACCAAATGCCACACACTCTATCAGATCATCGGCATTGAAGGTAAAGGTTACATCTTCTATGAATGCACGTTTATTGCCTTTATAGGTGAAACGCATCGGGATGCTACGACAGATAATCTTGTCACGATATGGGAAGCAATGCAACTCAGGTATCGTCAGAATCTCAGCATTTCCATAATGGATGAGTTGATCAAACATCTCATATCCTTCGGGAGTAAAACTACTTTTTACCGCATCATATTTCTTCGTCTTGATGGCATCAGCAATACTCATGACCGTCTTTGTAAAATCCTTGGCCTGTGTACGTTTCATAAAGGCATTGGTTGGTGTAGCCTGTTCCTGAGCGACTTCTTCAAACTGAGCTTTCACCACCTTCATCTTCTTCTTATCGCCAAAATCAACCGTAGCACTCGCTTCACGGAAATTACTGTCGCCATACATGTTCATCAAGTACTCCAGTTCAGGATCGTTACGCATCTCATTGCGATACTCGTATTCGTAGCGCAGATGGAGTTTGTTTTCATCATACGACTTGATGGTCGTTACATACGACATACCATCCTTCGCAGCATGACTCAGGTCACTCATACGCAATCCGTCATGATAACGGAAATCCAAACTGGCCACAGGTTGGTCGTTATAGGTTGTGAAAAGTTTGATGTTCTGTCCATCAATTTCTGCGACCTCAGTCTTGAGGTTGCGGAAGATGTCGCGCATCTGCTGGGGAATCCATGTGATAAGCATGTGATCATTATACTTCACATTGCTGGCATCCTCTACGCTCTTGAGCAGACAGAGTCCCCAATAGTAGAAACGGAGTGCATCATCGATTCGTCCCAGTTTCTCCGCATTCTGGGCATCGATACAGTGCTGCACGACTCGCTGACGACGTGCCTGATAAGTACTATCGAGCTGTGCCTTCTCCATGTATGCCATCACTCGACACTGAGGCGGATTAGCAAGAATCAGCACATGAGTACCTTTGAGTTGACCTGCTGCCTTGATTTTGATGACACTCACGTCTTCCATCTCGGTCTGCACATCTTGTCCGTTCTGCACATTTCTCATACGAGAAGTCGCATCGCTCTCAACTCTGGCAGAAATAGAAGTGAGCAAATCCTGCTTGGCATTCTGGGTAGCCTCATTCACATTTGCTCCGTCCCCAAATCCCCACATATAACGCTGACTATCGTTCTGAATCGCTTGAGCCTTTTTCTGATTATCTTTCAGATTCTGTGCGCTGACCATACAAGGAACAGCAAGTAAAAGGAATGCGCTCAACACGCGAATCATTTTATACTTCACCATAAAAACATTTACTATTTGACAATTTACTATTTAACTATTATTTTAATTCAGAAGTTATCGGCCTACGGCCTCGGAGTTAAAGAAGTTATCGGCCTACGGCCTCGGAGTTATCACTTCGTTCGACAATACTTTGCTGGTGTAAACACCCGTTGGTATCGTCGGAGTGAAGAGCGTAGCCTGAGCGGTAACTTCGGAGCGCAGCGGTAACTCCTTTAACTTCTTTAATTCTTCAAAATTTATAACTTTCAACTGACTATAAACTATCAACTTTACCCTCCCCCTAAAGGGGGTTGGGGGGTCCAACTTTATCACGGATTCGGATTATCGGTCCGACCAGGTGTCTGGCGGGTCTTGAACGACATCGTCTCACTATAGCTTGTTCCTGCTGCATTCGTAGCATACGCACGAACATAGTAGGTTGTACCCGATTGCAGGCCAGGCAACGTAACTGTTGCCTCCTCACCTTCAAGAGTACCAGCGATACGAGTACCTTGGTCAATGGCGTTTGGATCCTGAGCACATAACAACCCACATTTCGTAATTGGCAAGTCGGTCGATGTAGTACTGAAAGTCAGCGTTGCTTCGTTCATGGCCACATTGGTTATACGTGGCTGATAGACAACGGGCAATGTTGCAGCTCGCTGAGTGATTTTTATTGTTTTCTCGTCGTTTTTTCCCAGAGGCGAGATAGTCGTTACAAAGATGGTAACGATACGTTCCTGAAGCGTTGGGTTCGGGTCGAATTCCATCGTTGCATCAACAGGCATTCCACTTGGATCTCCATTCATCGACAATTGGTTGTTTGAAACGAAATGTACCCATGCCCAATCGCCTTCTGGTGAAAGACCTGTCACTGTTGCTTGCCAATGGAAGTTCGACAGAACGCCAAAGGTTGCCGTTCCACCTGCAGCACTCACTTCGTTTGGAGGAGTGATTTGCATCATCGGAGTACGACCTCCGACTTGTACATATATTGTGACAGGCGCTGCTTTATGATCAACATCCGTCAACGTAATGGCACCCATAATAGCATCTGAATTCGGGTTCTCATTCGCATGAATCGTCAGTTGCTGATTGCCTTCACCGCTAACCGACTGTGCATTATTAATGGTCAACCACTCAATCGAGCTGGTTGCAGTCCATTGTGAGTTACTTGTAATCTCCAACGTTTGATTTCCACCTTCGTAAGTAAAGAACAACGAAGTAGGTGATGGTATCACCACGATGGTACCTGGACGTTGGTTGACGGTAATGATACGCTCGATTCCATCACCTGTCTTGATGGTGATGGTACCTGTCTGACTGGTTGGTGATGTACTGGCAATGACATCGAACACAACGCTCTGGCTACCATTTCCACGACCTGCTGACGGTTGGGTAATGGTAATCCAACTAACGTCTGTCGTTACGGTCCATGCACAATTGGCCTCAACCGGAATGACGTTACCTGTAGAAGCTTCACCACTGACATCTATACGGGTTCCAGATGCCAGACGGTCACTGCTGACGTACTCTGCCTCCAGATTGTCTCCGCTACAAGAAGTCAGGATAGCGGCTGCCATAAGCGGCAACATCATCAATATGCTATTAATTTTACGCTTCATAATCTTATTTACTATTTACGGGGCTTTCGCCCATTTACTATTTACAATTTATTTACAATTTAGCCATTTAACAATTTATGTATTCATCTGCAGGTGACTACTCCCCGCCATAGAGGGAGGGGTAAGGGGGAGGGTCTTCTGACTATACACCTTATCCTCCCCCTAAAGGGGGTTGGGGGGTCCTATTTTCCGAAGTTGAGGAGAACACCCAAGCTGACGGAGAATCCACCTGCGCTGAAGTTACCTGCTTTGGCAGCTTTATCGAAGGTATCATCCTTGCTGATTGGTATCGCCAACTCTGGTGTCAGGAACACATAAACACGATGAGCAGGAACACCCAGAATCTTTGCACCGAAGGTCAGGCTTGTTGCCTTAGCTCCATCGGCAAACTTGGTAGTTCCCTCAATCAAATTGCTGGAGAGTGACTGAGCCATCAAACCAATCTGTGGAGTGATGCCGACACGAGGAATCAGACGAATCTGATAACCAACACGAAGAGCGAACGCATTCATCTTGTAATCGTTGACACTCTTCAGGTCGTGGCCTTCGCCATAGACATTGGTGTACATATATGCCTTCTCCGACTTGCTCATTCCCAAGGTGTAGGACAACTGAGCATCGATATGATTCCAAACGGCACCAGCATAGGTGGTCAGTCCAGAGAGCGAACTCAGCGTGTACCCTACTCCGAAGTAGAATGCCCACTTCTCTTTCACGTAGTTGATTGGCTCCAATGCGATGGTGTCAATCGTTGTCTCGTTGTGACGGACAAGGATATTCGGATAGGATGTCACATAGCCCTTACGGGCAATCTCGAACTGATGGGTACCAACCGGCAACACCTGCGTCTCTGTCAGGTCGATGGCATTCGTTCCGTCGTAAGTAGCAATGACATTACGTGGACGTGTAAAAATCTGAATGTTACCTGTATGAGGAACAGGAGAATCAGCCGTAATGTCGTTCTGGCTCTGTGGTTTTACCGTGAAGATGGTCACAGCATCATCGCAGTCAGCCTTACGGGTGATGACCTCATGTGTACCCTCTTTCAGCATTGACTTCCAACTGCCGGCACCTACACGCTCACCTTGATAGAAGATTTCCGCGTTTGGATCATTCACAGTAACTGTCACATCTCCATAATGCGGAGTCTGGTCAATCATCTGGATATTGAACGACTGCTGGTTATTGTCACCTTTCTTCTTGGGTTCCACCTCGATTTCCGTGCGACCTTCGAAACGGTCTTTCCCAGCAACAACCTGATACTTGCCGTATGGCATGAAGTGATTGTAGATTGGTGTGACACCAACATACTTGCCATCGATGGTGACACGAGCTGCCGTCGTTCCTGTACTGTTGATATTCACAAACCGTCCACTACCGACATTGAGCAACAACTCATACGTTGCACCTTTACCCAATGCAACAGGGTATTCGTATTCGATACGTCCAAAGAGCGCATGGCTGATGGTGAGGGTCTGAGCCGATGCAGGTGCAAACACCCAGATCTCGTTACCATGAGTCTCGGTTGTCAAGAATCCGCTGGTGACACCACCATAGAAACTGAAACCATCGACCTGCGGAGCAAACACCTTGATCAATGCACAACGGTCTCCGTTAGGGTCTCTGACAGTGATATCCGTAGCCATACCACTCTGGTCGTTGATACGCTGCGCAAAGTTATCCACCGTCAGTTGGGCTTTCACAGCTATCGTCATGAAAAGCACCACACAGAGTAAGAAACTTCTTTTCATATTCATTTATATATTTGCTTTTTATATTATTTTACTTGTCAATTTTTATAAGAAGTTATCGTTTCACTCGAAGTTAGAGAAGTTACCGCTTCGCTCAGAAGTTATCACTTCGTTCGACAATAGTTTGCTGATGTTAACACCCTTTGGTTCCGTCTGTCACTCCTGAACTCCTGCAACTCCTGTCACTCCTTATTTTTAACTTTTCACTTTTCCATTTTATATTCTACATTTTACATCCATCATTTGATGATCACCTTTTTGCCATCGATGATATAGACACCTCTTGGCAGCGTGGTTTCGTTGTTCACCTTGCGACCCGTCAAGTCATACGCACCCTTCAGTGTCTGGCTATTAGCTGGTATCTCACGGATAGACGATGCATCTTTGTCGAAGATGTCGATATAACGCTTCGCTGGATGCATACCGTTGTACATGAAGTATGCCTCGAATGGACGTGCTTTTCTGTTATCACGTTCTGCCGAGAACACACTTCCTGGCAGGTGTCCGTCGTAAGCATCGCCCACATTCAGCAAGTATGCATCAGGATTGTTGTAGTCTGCGTTCTCATAGTTAGGAACGAATACACGATTTCCTCCTTCTACATACATCGCTTGTTCCGTAGGCATCACCTCGACATTATTTGCCTTGAACGTCACCTTACCGCTCAGGATGTAGCTATCCCAATACACAGGATCGTTCGGCATAGATAATATATAAGGTGTGTTGGCCCTGATCTTATCTGCCTCCTTGAATTCGCCTTGTTGCGTAAACTCATACAACCAGAATGGTTTGTCGCCATCCAACTCGATCTGCTCGTCGAGCAAACTTGCGATTGGATAGATCTCACCTTTCGTTTCATGCCTGAATGTCTGTACATCGAATGGCAGCACGATGCTCTCCCATCCTTGACAAACACCAATCTTGGTTGCTTGATCGTAGCTATGGGTGTAACTGATTTCCTTCGCCATGAATGGTTCAGGGCAATAGAAATCATTACCCGACTCAGCATCCGTCAGCACAATTTTTTCTGCCGTGTTGGTGCTCATATCGATGATATTGGTCACACCTGCAGGAGCAGCAGCTGTGTTGTTCATGAAGAGCAACAGGTTCGGGTTATCGTACTGAGACATTGCTGCTAACGTCAGCGGTACATTGGTTTCCCAAATGATGGCAGCCAAGTGTGTGCAATGATTGAACAGCTCAACAGAAATGCTGTCGATTGACTCAGGCACTCCGATAACAGCCACCTCATGAAGGTCAGCAAAGGCCTTTTCGCCCAATGCTGTCACTCTCCAATGGTTGCGACCATACTCAACCTCCGACGGCACGTACCGCTCACGGTTTGCATACATCACACGAACCACTGTAACCTTATGATTGTCTCTGTCGCGTACACGATAGACGATGCCATCCAACTCGAACTCTGTGATGTCCGAACCGTCTGCACTTGTCAGATAGCCAGGATTGGCCGTTCCACCATCGATATGGGCATAGTCAACTCCTGTATGTTGTTGAGAATACTCGGTTCCTTGACCTCCCCTCAGGTTATGACATTCGTAGAACATTTGGTTACCGTCTTTCACTTTTGAAGTACTCCAATTACGTCCTACATAAATCGTTTGTAAGTTTGTACACCCAAAGAACATCGAACTCATGTACTCAACATTCGACGTACTGAAACTGCTCAAATCCAATTCTTCCAGATTTGAACACATGGAGAACATCGAAGTCATGTCCTTCACGTTCGAAGTATTAAAGTAACTTAAATCAAGATGGTTCAGACCTTGACAGAGCAGGAACATCTCGCTCATGTCTTCTACGTTCTCTGTATTGAAACCATTTACCTCAAGAGTAGATAAGTTTGCACATCCACTGAACATCTGCTTCATGCTCGTCACATTATCAGTCTTGAGATACTCTAAACCATTTATCGATGTCAGATTTGCAAAGTTCGCAAACCAATAAGCTGTACTTGTCACTGTAGCGCAGAATGCGAACGATTCGTCAAACCTGACTGTCTGTATTGAACCTGCGGCTCCTGCCCATCCCCTATCATCAGCTGCTGAGAATGGTTCGATATTCATCGTATTATTATAATTTGCCCTGTTCGCATCATAATAGAATGTCAGAACCAATTGATGATTATCATCCTCGCCCAGCACAGCGTATGCCTCTTTACCATCAGAGATGTGAAGGAAGCGCTTCCAGGATTCTGTTGTTGAATATGCTTGGAGCGTACCTGTAGGAATATAGAGCGTAGCATTCTGATAAGTCTCGTTATCGAAGTTATTGCTGTTAATCACAAACGGATTCACGATGTCTGTATAAACCTCGAGTAGATGTGAACAGCCGGCAAAGATGCTCTCTCCCATGCTGGTAACACCACTTGGGATGTTGATTTCCTCCATCGACTCACAATTCTGGAAAGCGAAACTCTCTATCTTGGTTACAGAAGCAGGAATCTCCGCGTGATGCAGTTGGGCACAACCTCTGAACATGCCTTCAGGAATCGTCGTGATTGTCAGCTGATACATCATCACCTCATGCAGCTCAACACAGCCGTCAAACACATACTTGCCGAAACTGGTCACCGTTTGAGGTATTTCGATCCATCCCAGTCTTGAGCAACCTGCAAAGACAGAGTCTGCGATGGTCTCGATTGGGCCTTCAAGCATCACATATTCCAGTCCTGTACAGTTTGCGAAGGTTCCACGCTCCAACTTTTGTAACTTCTGAGGCGTAAACATCTCTCTCAGCATTGTACATCCTTCGAATGCGTAAGCACCAACATGTTCTACCTCCATAGGCAGACCCACCATCTCAAACGAGGTACATCCTTGGAATGCACGTTCGCCTATCGACCTGATGGATTCAGGTAATGTGATGGACGCTAATTGGATACAACCTGCAAACGCCTGGGCCTCAATCGTCGTCAAGCCTGTGAAATACTCTAACTCGTTGAAGCGTGTGATGTCTTTCTGCATTGAGAACACCTTATTCAGACTCGTAACAGCTTCTGCTTCGTCGTAGCTCAACTCACCATCACCGTCTTTATCCCAGTTGGCAACACACAACGCCTTCACAGCATCATCCTCAAACTGGATGAAGTTGGCAGCATTCTTATCGGTGAAGTAACCTGGGTTGGAAGTTCCTCCGTCGATGTGGGCATAGTCCACACCGACATTGATTTGCATGTATGTAGTGCCCTGTCCACCCCTCAGGTTAAAGCAGTTGATGAACATATTGTTACCTTCTGTCACATTGGTAGTGGTCCATCCTGTTCCTGCATAGATGGTCGTCAGGTTCTGACAATCGGCAAACATCGCAAACATATTCTCTACCTTTGCTGTATTGAAACCGCTGAGGTCAAGTTCTGTCAACGAAGAACAGCTTTCGAACATATCCGACATGTCAGTCACATTGTCTGTCTTCAAGTACTCCAATCCTGTGATACTCTCCAACTGGCTACACTCGGTGAACCAGCTACCCGTACTCTCCAAGAAAGTACAGTCGGCAAACGACGGGTCGAACACAACAGACTTGATGTTCGGACGCGCATTCCAGATCTCATTTGGCAAATAGGTATTAAACGCAGCCGTATAACCCTCTGTGTGCGACGCCATATTATCATCATAATAGAACGCCAGCTTCGTGTTACTCTCACTCAACACGATATACGGCCTTGGACCATTAATATCTGTGAAGTAACCAGGATTAGCTGGGCCACCATCGATATGGGCATAGCCTGTATGTAAAACGTCTGGATTATAGCGTGTACCCTTACCACCAACCAGCGAAACGCATCCGTTGAACACATCTAACCAACCTGTTACTTTTCCAGTTTCGTCAAGCTTCCAACTATCATCAACATAGATGGTAGCCAATGAAGAGCAGTTTTGGAACATATAGTTCATATAGGTCACGTTGGCCACTTTCCATCCTGCAAGATTTACCTCTGTCAAACTGCCACATTCATTGAACATCGCTTCAAGGAAACCAAAGTTCTCTGTATTCCATGACGACAGATCCAGCTTGGTCAGACTACTACAGCCATCAAACATATTGGCTGGAATCGTCACATTATCCATCTTCAGATTCTCCAATCCACTAATATTTGTCAGGTTGCTAAAGCCTTCGAACCAACGATGCGTACTGGTGAGACCCGTGTAGTCGGCCATCGAAGCATCAATCACAACATCGGTGATGGTGGTACGTGCAAAATGCCAGCCACGTTCATCTGCATAGTTCTGGAACGGTCCGATGCTCATGCCGTTATTCTCATCTTTCTTTTTATCATAGTAGAACGTCAGTTTTGTATTGCCATCACTCAGCGTGGCGTATGGTTCAGGCATATCTTTAATATCAGTCAAGTAACCAGGATTAGAAATACCGCCATCGATATGAGCATAGGTGTGGTCGGTATGATTGGCATCGTAAGTTGTTCCTGCGCCACCAACAAGATGAGTGCAGTCTTCGAACACACCCCAACTCACAGTCAGATTAGCGGTCGTCCATCCATTTCCCACATATATTGCGGTTAAATCGGAGCAGCTAGAGAACATGCCGCCCATGTCCGTCACGTTCTCCGTATTGAAGCTGCTCAAGTTAAGACTCTTCAAAGTAGAGCAGCGATAGAACATTTCGTTCATGCTTGTCACGTTCTGCGTCTTGAACCCCCTCACGTCGAGGTTTGTCAGGCCAGAGCAGCCAGAGAACATGTAGCTCATGTCCTTCACATTCAAGGTGTTGAAACTGCTCAAATCAAGACTTGTCAGGCCGGAGCACCCTCTGAACATGTAGCCCATATTCGTCACGTTAACCGTATTAAAGTCTTTCACGTCAAGGTTCGTCAGACCAGAGCAGTCATCGAACATACAATGCATGTTCGTCACGTTGTCTGTATTGAAGCCGCTCACGTCAAGGCTTGTCAGGCTGAAGCAATCAGAGAACATGTAGCCCATGTCCGTCACTTTGTCCGTCTTAAAGCCACTCACGTCAAGACTCGTCAGGCCAGAGCAGCCAGAGAACATTTGACGCATATCCGTCACGTTTTGCGTCTTAAAGCCCGACACGTTAAGGCTCTTCAAACTAGAGCAGCGATAGAACATTTGACTCATATTCGTCACGTTCTCCGTATTGAAGCCACCCACATCAAGGCTTATCAGGCTGGAGCATTCATAGAACATGCTATGCATATTCGTCACGTTCTCCGTATTGAAGCCGCTCAAGTTGAGCTGTTTCAGGCCAGTGCAGCTAAAGAACATATCGCTCATATCCGTCACGTTGTCGGTCTTGAAGCTGCTCAAGTTAAGGCTTTCCAGACCATGACAAGCAAAGAACATTTCTCTCATAGATGTCACGTTGTCAGTTTTGAAGCCACTCAAGCCGAGGCTCGTCAGGCCAGAGCAGTTATAGAACATGGCGCCCATATTCGTCACGTTCTGCGTATTGAAGCCCGTCATGTCGAGGCTTGTCAGGCCAGAGCAGCCGTTGAACATGCCGCCCATGTTCGTCACGTTCTGCGTCTTGAACCCCCTCACGTCGAGGTTTGTCAGGCCAGAGCAGCCAGAGAACATGTAGCTCATGTCCTTCACATTCAAGGTGTTGAAACTGCTCAAATCAAGACTTGTCAGGCCGGAGCAGCTAGAGAACATGCCGCCCATGTCCGTCACGTTGTCTGTATTGAAGCCACTCACGTCGAGGCTTGTCAGGCCAGAGCAGCTAGAGAACATGCCGTGCATGCTCGTCACGTTGTCCGTGTTCAAGTACTCGATATGCTCAATCGTTGTAAGATTATTACAATAATTGAACCAATAGGCAGTGCTGGTTATGGTATTGCAGTTAGCCATCGAAGCATCAAATACAACCTTCTTTATATTAGAACGGTAGTCAAACCAACTCGTAAAAAAATTGAACGGGCCCACGTCCATCGCATTCGGAGTTGTACTCTTATTCTCATCATAGTAGAATGTAAGTACAGTATTATCATCACTCAGTACAGCATAGGGCTCTGGTTCTGGAGCCTCTTTATATGTCAAATAACCAGGCTTGCCGTTTTCGCCATCGATACATGCATATTCAACATCTGCGTGTCCGGAATCGTATGCTGTATTGTTTCCTCCAAGCAAGTTCGTACAACCAGTAAACATGCCGCTGCTATTCGTTACTACATCTGTGTTCCATCTCTTACTTGCATAGATGGTGGTCAGATTCGAACAGCCAGAGAACATGGAAGTCATATCAGTCACCGAGCTTGTTTTGAAAGTACTCAAGTCGAGCGTTGTCAATGATGAGCAACCTCGGAACATATATGACAACATGGTTGCATTATCTGTTGTGAAACTGCCCAAATCAAGATTCTCCAACTCAGAACAGTTCGAGAACATCATGTGCATCGTCTTCACTTGGCGCGTATTGAAGCTGCTCACATCAAGTGTTGTCAGCTTGGAACAGCCTGCAAACATCCAACTCATATCTGTGACAGCAGCTGTTTCGAAACCTTGCACATTAAGGTATGTCAAACTGGAGCAATTATTAAACATGCTCTGCATGTCCGTCACCTTGCCAGTTTTGAAGTTCTTCAAATCAAGACTCTCCAATGTTGAACAGTAATTGAACATCTCACGCATCGTCAATACATTGTCAGTATTTAAGTTTGCGATATTCTCAATCGTTGCAAGATTCGCACATCCATTAAACCAATAGGCCGTACTGGTTATGGTATTGCAGTCTGCCATCGAAGCATCAAAGACAACCTTCTTTATCTTTGCCCGATAGTCAAACCAACTCGTAACATTAGATGTAAACGGCCCAACACCCATACCACCATTTGCGGTCTTGTTCTCATCATAATAGAATGTAAGTACAGTATTCTCGTCACTCAACACAGCGTAAGGCTCAACGTCTTCATCTGTAATCAAGCCTTGCGCAAACGATTTGATTGGTAGCAAAACGGACAGGGTCCATACTATAGTTAATAATAATTTTTTCATGTTATGATTGGTTTATTGATTTCTTGGTTGTACACGAATTTGATTAGTACTTGCAAATTTGCGACAAATTTTCCTAATATCCAAACTTTTCCTTAAAAAGTTTAAAAAATTGGCCGTTTTTCTCTGTTTCTGCATCAATTCATGTGAATTAACAAGTAAAGATTGCAATGAACAGGTGTTTATTAATTCTTTATTTAAACAAAAACAACAAATACAGCTTTTCATTGTTCAAGTGCTTTGCACTTTTGTTATCTGTCTTATCAACCCTACTGGTGAACGAGTTCCCCGATAGTTCTGATAACCCATCTAACAAGCCAAAGGCTTATGAACAATTCAAAGTAAAAAACAGTCACTTCGTTCAAAAACACCATGCGGCACGTTAACATTCTATTTTAGCCCTCCCCATAGAGGGGGAGCGGGGAGAGGGTCTGTTGTTTTTTACTTAGTCATGGATGTTCCCTGAAAGGACACAAATAAGGATGGAAGGCTGAGATAGGAGTTTACTCATAAGTTCAGATTTACAGCCTTATATGTGAGAGCTCAAAGAGCAACATACATGGCTAAGCTGTATTTCTTGTTTTTGTTTCAATTATCAATTCTCAACACAGGTTTTTACCAATGATTCGAAAGAAATCTTGGCAGCAGCAAAGGAAAATGTGTTTTGTTCGAAGGGAAAATCTTGTTCGTGAGCCACGAACCTGTGTTCGTGGGCCGCGAACCTGTGTTCGTGGGGCGCGAACCTGTGTTCGTGGACTGCGAACAGAAAAAAGCTCAAAGGGAAACAACAAAAGATACTGGGGCTCGTTATCTTTCACTTAATACTCCGTCCTGTCTTCTTTTGCCATCCACATGCGGAAAGTGTGAAGGGCTTCATCACGTAACAACGGGATGATGGGCACAGTGCGTTCATCGAGCGAGCGGTCGAGTTCCTCATAGATGAAATCGTCTGCGAAGTCGATATCTCGGGCATCTTTGCGAGTGTTCCCATAGAAGATACGGCTGATGCGTGCCCAATAGATAGCACCCAGACACATCGGACAAGGTTCGCATGAGGTATAGATGGTAGCCCCGCTAAGGTCGAATGTACCTAAACGTCGACATGCCTGACGGATGGTGTTCACCTCTGCATGAGCAGTAGGATCGTTGTCAATCGTCACACTATTGCTGCTTCCGGCAATCACCTCACCATCCTTCACGATGACAGCTCCGAAGGGACCACCTCCTCGTTCCACACTCTCGTTGGCCAATCGAATGGCCTCACGCATATACTGTTTGTCTTGTTCCGTAATGTTCATAGAAGAATAATTTAGCGGTTATGATTTTTTTGCTTTGGAAGAACCAAATTGAGAATGACTGCCAGGATAAAGACGACAGCCACGCAGTTTTCGGCAAATACCGTGCGGATAATCTGTGGGAAGATATTGAAGATTGCTGATGCTTGTGTGAAGCCAAGACCCACACTGAGCGACAAGGCCACGATAATCATATTGCGGTCGTTGAAACCACATTTCGCCAGCATACCAAAACCAGCAAACATGATTGAACCAAACATCATGATGGTACAGCCTCCCAACACAGTCTGAGGGATGGTGGTGAGTACAGTACCTACTGCGGGAAAGACTCCGCCCAATATCATGATACATGCACCTGTTGCGATAGCAAAACGGTTGATAACTCCCGACATCGCTGCCAGACCTACATTCTGGCTGAATGAAGTGATGGGTGTACAGCCAAAGATGCCTGCCACGCTACTGACGAAACCGTCGCACGAAATACTGGCTCCCAGCTCCTTGTCTGTAGGTCTGCGCTTGAGTGCTCTTGAGCAAAGCGCACTCGTATCACCAATGGTTTCTGTTGCTGACACCAGATAAATGGCAATCACAGAGAGGATGGCACCTATCTCAAATTCGGGCTTGAAAGGCAGGAATTTGGGCAGCGCAACTATGCCTGCATCCTGCAAGCCTGCAAAGCTAACCATTCCCATACATATTGCCACGATATAACCTACTATCAGACCTATCAACACGGACAACGAACGCAGGACTCCTTTGGCAAACACTTGAAAGCCTAAACAGGTCACAAGCGTGACAGAACCCATAATCCAGTTCTGAACCGAACCAAAGTCAGCTGCCCCCTTTCCACCTGCAAACGAGTCTGCTCCGATGGGTAATAAGGAGAAACCGATAGCTGTCACAACCGTAGCAGCAACAACGGGTGAGATAATCTTAATCCAGAAACGGGCAAACAAACCTAACAATCCTTCAACAATACCACCAATAATCACAGCACCTATCAAAACACCCATGCCCTGAGAGGTTCCTATGAAGATAGACAATGAGAGGAAGGTGAAACTGATACCCATCACGATGGGCAGACGCGAACCAATACGCCAAAAAGGATAGAGTTGAATGAGGGTACCGATACCTGCGATGATCATACTGTTCTGAATGAGTGCAGCACTCAACGTAGAATCGATTCCAACCACATTCGCCAGAATAATAATCGGAGTGATGTTGCTCACAAACATCGCCAGCACATGCTGAAGACCAAAAGGAATGGCTTGTACCATCGGCACCCGCCCATTTAACTGATAAAGGTTCCTGCTATTTTTCATACTCATTAAGTTAAGAATTAAGAATTAAGAGTTAAGAAAAAAAGTCTAAGGTCTAAGGTCTAAGGTCTAAAGCCTAAAGTCTACCCCTTAGCGTCTGAACTTGATGCTTTGTGTTTCCCAATCCATCTCGTCGATGATGGCAATCGACTCCAGACGATAGCCTTCCTCGCGCAACTGCCGACCGCCCTTCTGTTGACCTTTCTCCACGGCTATTCCGATACCTGCCACCTCACCTCCTGCCTGATGCACCAAATCAATCAACGCATGGACTGCCTGACCGTCTGCCAGGAAATCATCCACAATCAGCACTCGGTCCGTCGGATGCAGATAAGGTTTTGAGACAAACACACTATTCATCTGCTTATGGGTAAAAGAATAGGCCTGCGACACATACTTGTCGTCCGTACTGTTGGCCGTCTCACCCTTCTTGGCAAACACAATTGGAACATCATACAGATTACCTAACATCGTAGCGATAGCAATACCACTGGCCTCAATGGTCAGCACCTTGTTTACCTCCACATCACGGAACCGACGTTTCAGCTCATAGGCAATCTGACGCATGATGTCAATATCAATCTGATGATTCAGGAAGTTATCAATCTTCAGGATATTACCCTGCTTGATAGTTCCGTCACTCAGTATTTTCTCTTCTAAGAAGTTCAAATGTTCCATGAGCCAAGGGAGAATATACGCTTTAAGTTAAGAATTAAGAATTAAGAGTTAAGAAAGATTGATGTCTTATTTAGTTAAGAATTAAGAATTAAGAGTTAAGAAAAAAAGTCTAACGTCTAAAGTCTAGTGTCTAGAGCCTAACTATATCGTCTCAGGAATGACCATCAACTCTACATCGCCCTTGATAAAGAAGTAAACGTTTTCATCTTTATTATAGAGGTCGATATTGAGGAACACATCACGTGGCTTGAGTGCCTTTCCATCAACATTAAAAAGCTTTCGGTCAATGAAAATCTGTCCGTTCGCTGTCTTCAACGTTTTCGAATAACGCGTACCGTCATATTCGTATGTTGCTATCACGGATAATGATGGTGGAAGAACGACTCTGGTATCAATGACCAAGGTATCGAGCAGTTCGTATTGCTTGTAGAACAACAAACGTAGTTTGACAGGGATGCTGAGATCCATACCTTCGATATAAGCATCGTGGGTAGAGAGGTGCTTGTTGGCTGTGAGAATCTCATAGGCTGTAAGAGAGTTCTTCTCCATCGACTGTGAGACAAACAGACACATCTTGTTGGTCTTTGTGTTCACCGCCTTGATGGCCTGACGCTCCTGACCCTTTGCCCAGGTGATGACAGACTTATCGTTGAAGGTTGCCCCCACCTGCACTTTCTTTCCATCGACGAGGATATCGTTGCTGTTGGTATAAAGAATCTTATAGTCGTCAGCCAGAGCCATAAGGCTACCACATAATCCAATGACTACAAGGGTTGACTTTAATTGAAAGATTGAAAGATTGAGAAATTGAAGTCGTTTCATTTTATTTGCATTTTTGATTTCATGTAAATGTTATAAATAAACTGATAGAGCCAATATAGGAAGGTTGGGATGTACATGTTGTACACATAACCTGTAGTGACATAAGCAATGAGGGCCACGACGAGCAGAATGGAAGGCACACTGAAGATGAAGAACAGCATGCGAAGGTAGAGATTGGGCACCATCCTGGCGAACGTGAGGTTACTCATCAGGAAATAGCCGATGATGAAGTAGATAAGGAACTGCACCAAAGCCCACCCCCACTGGAAATAGTGATCGCCTTGCTGCAAGGCATGATAAGCATTGATACAGATAAGCGAACCTGGTTGTGGACCGAGGTAGGTATCGTGCACATCGGTCATAAAGTCTCCGATGATAACAATCTTGTCCTCCAACTGCATGGAGACAGGATAGATGCTGTCGTGAGCCAGAATATCCGCACCAAGGAACTCATAGCGTTTCTCCAGAATATTGGGAGCTTCAAGGCTGTAGTCTTCTGCCACACGGATAGGCAGATTGAGTGTGATGGCATTCTTACAGAGGCGGCCATCAGAGAAATAGAAAGGTCCCCAACGCTTGATGGTCTTGCCCGTGAGATCCTCGTAGATGCGAAGCGGCATGGTAGGCTCATCGCCCTCACGCATGAATTGGAAATGCGAGAACTTTGCTTCTTTCCATGTCACAGTATAGTCTGCATAGGCTGATTTCTGTTTCAGCAAAGAGTCTGAGAGATATGAATCCGTATGATTGGCAATCACGATACGGTTCATCTTGCTGATTGTTGCGAACAAAGCAGAGTCTTGCGGACTTTTGATGCTGTGCTCAAAGAATACATCCATCATGATGTAACGATAGTTGTCGGCCTCACAGGCAGCGGTGAGGAACTGCAACAGTTTCTCACGATCTGTAATGACAAACTGGCCTACCGGAATGTCGTGAACAGAATAATCAACCAATTGCTTATCGTAACAGACATTAACCAGCAGGATGCTATCAGGCACATTATCCTCATACTGACCGCTAAACTTCATAATGCGGTCGAACGTACGCAGCACCTTCATCTCATCGGGCATCGGTATGTCGCTATTGCCTATGAAATAGGTGGCAGCTATGATGCCGACACTCAGGAGAAACGCCCCAATGAACTTGATAAGAAAGTGACGTCGTAATCTGAGGAGGAATGTAACTTTCTTCATCGTTTCAACAATATGATGTTTGCGGTAGAATTATCACAATGAGGATGAGTACGTCCGACAGGTGCTCCCTGATAGGCAGGATCTGTAATCACATAGCGCTTTTCGCCTATGGTGACAGCATCACCAGGCACATCTTCGGTAAACTGAATGGCAGTTGCCATGTGGTTGAACGTTTTACCATCTACGTTGGAGGTATAATAGACCAAAGCGACATCGAGTCCTACTAAATCGCGAATGATGCGAGAAAACAGGATGGCATAATCCTCGGAATCGCCATTAAGATAATAAAGCATCTCTTCTGGATAGTAAGGACGGTTAGGCCGTTTAGCGTTAGAAGACTGTTGCTTCGCACGTGAAGTAAACTTACCTGATGTCTGTAACCAGTCGAGTAACACATTCACCGCTTCCTTTTGTCCAAAATTCACTATATACTTACGCAGTTGCGGATAGAGCTGTGCCCTTACGTCCTCGCTCAAAGGGGTATTTGCATACGTCTCCCACTGTGCAGCTCCTGTCGCATTGGAAGCTGTTGAAGAACTGCCCATCGTCTTAATGCGTTGAACATCAAATGTCACTATCGCCTGTGTAGGCATCTCCTCTGCCTTGATGGTACGCACCTCATTCGTTGCAGGACCATTTTGAGCCTGTAATGTCAGGGATGCCAAAAACATTATTACAAAAAACTGTCTTTTCACTATCTTTATTTTTTTATTTACCTTTATTTATCCAAACGCATACTTTGCCACTTTGAGTCAGCCATTGATGAGTATGTTGTAGGAGTCTGTACATGACCAAGCACCTGGCGTGACGTTCGCATTACTTGCTGCTGAATATAATCTGCCAGTTTCTTATACGTGGTCTTGCCTTTGTCCTCTTGCAGTTTCTTTAACAGGAAATATGTAAACATACCGTGCTTCTGGTTGGTATACGGATATGCTGTCTCATCGCCTGTACAAGCACTGAAGATAACCATATTGTTCGTAGGCGTTTCCTTCGTAGTCTTAATGATGACTCCACGGGCGGACTTATCCATTACCACTCCGTCTTTAGCTGCTCCACTGAAACAAGCATCCAAAAAGACGGTGATTGGCTTCTCATAGTTGGCCGCCAAATCCGCATAGAACTGCGACAGCTTATAACTTGTTCTGAAATTCGTTGGTGTTGCGTCGACCGACATCAAATATGACTGTCCTGTCGAAGGATCAGGAAGTCCATGGCCAGAATAATAGACAATCATATTCGTACAGAAACTCTTCCATTTGCTAATCTCTTCAACGGCACCAATCATCTTACCTAATGTCGCATTCTCCAAATAAGTGATATTATAGTCAGGAATGCCTAACACATCAATACAGTATCTCCTGAATGATTTGCCATCACTATTGGCAAATGGCACTTTGGCCACGTTTTCATAGTTCTCGTTCGATATAATCAGGACATACGTAGCCTCATTCGCATTTTTCTTATTCATTGGGACATCTACGTCAACAGATGACTCTCCGACATTCAGAGCCTCAACATACTCAGGTTCATTCACCTTTTTCGGACTCTCTTTGACTTCTGCCTCAGCCATCAAATCCTCATCATTCCAGCGTGGTGGTGCAATCGGAACCTTTCCGTAGGTTAATTCCATATCTGCATCGTATAAATAGGAATGACCATTAGGGGTGACAAACTGAGCTGTTGCTAATCTGATATTTCCAGAACGGTCAACCCTGAAAACAGGATTTGAAACAAGAACACCATTCCAACTGTCTTTGAAGTTTTTGGCTTCATCATTTGCCAATGGTACCTTGATATACAATTCACCTTGGGGAGTCTGGATACGGAATGTCTCATGATCCGGATCGTAAGGTTTGATGGTCAAATCCCTCAAATTATATCTGCTACTGTATTCATAAATATACTCACGTTCCAAGTCATGACGTTTTGTCGCAATGAAACTCTTACGAGTCTCTGAATTAACTCGGTTGGCATAAGCATCAGCAGGTTCAAACTCTCCTCGTGTCACCCATTCTTCCAAATACTTATCCAAACGTGGTTTATACCAATCATTGAAATTCGGCACTTCTGTGTTTTGAGGAGAAGCCACACTCAGAACCATATTTGCTTGCTCTGCGCGTTCCTTCATCTGTGATGCATCTGCTGCACGTCCCACCTGAAGGTAAGCGTCTGACAAAGCAGCAAGAATACGTTTGTCTTCTTGCACCACATCGTCCATGTGCTCCAATTCCTCAAGCAAAGAGATGGCATGATTGAAATTATCAGCAGCAGACGACTTCAGTGATTTATATTGCTCAGCATCCTGCGCTGTATTGCTCTTATCAATCAAAGAACCAGCATAGTTATAGTAACAAAAAGCAAGACGTTTTTTCGTATCGACATCATTAGGATTCTTGACATAGCACTCCTTATATATCTCTAAAGCTTCCGGATAATTACCTTTATTATCAATAAGAGAAGCTTTACACAATTTCAAATCCTCGTCATAAGGAACTAAAGCTAATGCCTTGTTAAGCATCGCCTCGGCTTTGTCATCTTGTTTTTTCTTAATATAGAGCTGAGTTGCCTGTTTGAGCATATCAATATCATTAGGAAAATTCATAATGCCTTCGTCAAGTACTCCTGACTCCTGCTCAAATTCTCCTAACAAATCCAAATCCATCGCAAGGAATTTATAACAGTTCTGCTGATGAAGCTTTTCGCCTAATTCTATATACTCTTTCAGATAGAATACAGCACCTTTATAATCATGATCATTGTGGAGCCCTGCTGCCACATTGAACACGTATGCAGGATAATTGGCATTACGAGGGAATTGCTCACCATCATACAATGGAAGACGTGGAATAACAAGATAGTTCTCTAAATATTTATAGGCTTTCCCGTTGTTGCCGTTATTACTGAAATAGATGCCAGCTTCCTCTAACTCAGGACGTAATTTACGAACTTTTTCCTTGATGTTAGACAAGGCATTCGCATCTACTTTGTTCATACATTTCATATATCCATAAAAACACTCTAACAACATATCATATTGCTGACTCTTGGGCATCGTACCATCTGCCTTTTGTACAAAATAACTGTCATAAAGACTCTCGGAGTGGGCAAATATCGTTTGAGTCAAAGAATCCACATTAACATCTTTTGCCAACTCCACATTTGAATTGTCGACATGCTGTGCAAAAGAAATACCAGTTAACGCTATTCCAAGTATGATTAGTATAAAATGTTTCATGTAATAATGATTATATTTGTTGATTGTTGAAAAAAGGGAGGGTAAAAGAATAGGATTCGGTTTTTATCTTCACCCTCCCCTTTCAATCATTTGTTATTTAAGAACATCATGGAACAGGAATTCTGCAATAACACGACGGTATTCAGAACCCTCCTCAGATGCGACTTCTACATTATAGTTTTCTGTTAAGTTGAGATCATTCAGTGCAGGAATATTCTTGTGAATGTAGTTCTTCACACTGATGGCACGCAACATTGAAAGTTGTTCGTTAGTAGTAATACCACTCTGCTTGGTTACGGTCAACTTAGATGGTTTACCAGAAATCTTTACAGCCTGGTCAACAACATCACCATAGATACCATTGTATGCAATCTTTCCATTAATTGGTGATGCATCGGCAGAACCAGAATACTTAATTTCTGCAGGCTTACCAGGCTTACAATACTTAGCAAACTCACCGTTCAATGACTCCTTGATAATCTTGAGCATAGCAACAGATGCAGGAGACTTAGATGCATCATACTTACCAGGTGCAAAGTCATCGTGTACACTGAATCCGTCTTTCACTGTATATGAGTAAGTAATCTTATAATCAGCCTGGCCGTTGGTGGTAGGAATCAACTCTGTAGCCACAGTAATTGTGGTATTGTCAGAGAGAATCTTCTTTTCGTTTGCTTCCCTTACAACCTCATCCTTGATTTGCTGCAAGTTAGTGTTAGCTTCCATATCCTGATGGATAGCAGAAAGTGGCAAATAACCATCTGTTGGCATGTACTGAGCATTTTGTTCCTTCACATAAGTATACTTCTTTCCTGTTGCAGGGTTGATAACATCCGTATACATTACCTCGAACTTATCACCTGGATTCAGGTTGTAGATCGTATTTGCGAACTGAATATTGTCGGGCTTGATACTTGCGATTTCTGAGCGTGGAACCTTGATGGCAATTGCAGGCATATCTGTAAACCTGACACCTAACATTTCCTTATTATTGCTATATTGTACATCTCTAAGATTTGTACTGATACGGTTACCTGCCATTCCGGTAGAAACAGTCTTAGAGTAGTCGAGACGTTGTGCTTCCATCCGTTCGTTTGATGTACGAAGAGCATAATCGTCTTTGCTCTCACCCTTTATGCGCTTCATCCATGTATTCATTCGTGCATCTACCTCTTGCTCTTTCTGCTCATACAATGTAAGTGGAGCAGTAGAGGTCAGAACAGGTTCTACATAAGAATACTCTTTGCTCTTGTTGTATGCAAAATGATAAGCTACACCAAGAAGAAGTGAAGCACGCCAGTCGCTGCGGTTGTTTGGACCTTTCAATCCGTCAAAGATACTGCTGGCATTGTTAAAACGGAGTTCTGCTGACACACTGAATGGACGAGCCAATTGGTATTCATAACCCAATCCGGCACGAAGATTATGAGACTGATTGTGCAATCCACTCAATTCGTCTTTCTCCAAACGAGTATCTATATCTTGATCTCCAAATACAGCTAAACCGACACCTCCAAATACGTAGAGTCTACTCTTGGAATTGAAATCATCCGTAAAGAATGATGACAAGTTACATAAGAGATCAACATTTACATTATAGTACTTAAAGGAGTTGTACTTATCCTTATAAAAAACTTTTGATTTTAATCCTTCACCTCCTACACGGAAACCCATTGCAGGTGATAGCCAAGCACCAAAGTTGACACCAAAATTAGGTGACACCAAATCCATTCTTTTGCCTGGACTAAACGGTAACTGTGCACCACCCTGAACTTGGATAAATGCATTCGATTCAAAATCATTTTGTTGTGCGTGTAAACACAGAGGTAGCATCATTGCGAATGCTACAGCGGAAATTTTAGTAAATCTAAACATAAGTGTTTTATTGAAATTGGTTAATGAATAAGCTTACTCAATTGCAATCAATGTGGCATCTGTACAACCAGGCATTTGCATACCTACGGAAGCATTAATATATGTGGCATCACAAACCACGTATGGTTCGTTGTCCATCATATAGCGTACACCACCGACATCTTCTTTGAAGTGGACTGCAGAAGCCAAATGCCCTGGATAGTAGATGAGAGCACACTTCAATCCCACCAAATCACGGACGAGTCGCGTGAAGAGGATGGAACGGTCCTCACAGTCACAAAGCGGATAGTTGAGGGATTCTTCTGCAAAGAAGGCACGATCACCACCCCATACCACATCATCATATCCGTATTCTAATCCTGTCTGCACAAAGTTGAGCAGACGTTCCACCTTTTCAGGATCACTCTTTCCTTCGAGCGCTTTCTTCAAGTCTGGATAAATCTGCTGTTTGATATCATCCTGCAAAGGGGTGTTGGCATACATCACCCACCGAGTGGTGAAGTCATCACCAATACGCGATGAAGGATAGGTATCATAGAACTTCATCAGATTCTGGTTGGTCTTCACATGAACCTTGATGTCTGGATAACGTTTCGAAGCAATCTCACGTTCCTCACCCCACACCTTTGTAAAGCTTGGCGCTGTTGGAATGAAAAGAGAGAGTTTCTGCTCTTGTGGATAGGCCGCCTCACAGATAGATAGTAGTGAAGGCGTGTTTTCTTCAACAGGATAGTAATAATCACCATCAATCATCCAAGGCATCTTGCCATAGATGAAATGACGACTACCTACGAGCAGATAGAGCTGCTCCTTTTTGACATCTGTTCCGAATCGAACCTTGTATCCTGACTGACAATAGATATAACCTGTGAGCAACGCTGCTTCTTTAGTTCCTTTTCCGCAGAAAGTATCACTCAGTGCTCTAAGCATCAGCAGATAGGCCCAGTCACAAAGTTGATACTTGTCGCGAAGTGCCAGACAATCAATAATCGTGTTATCGTAGAACTTTGTCGATAACTGCTTGATAATGAGGTCGGCCACATTATCGGGAGTGACCTTGCCGAGATACAAACGACGACTCTCATCAATACGTACAGACAACTCTGTTCCAAAGAATGTGAATGGCATTGAAGAGAACTTCTCCTGTGATTCAGGAATCGCAACTTCCTGGATTGGCTGCTCGCCCAATTCGTCTTTAGGTGCAGAACCTATTGATATCGTTGGTTTGTTTGCCTCTTTTTTCTTTTCAGGAGTTGCTGGCTTCGGACGGTTCTTTCCTTTCGCCTTTTCTACATCATCCTTTGATAACTTGAATACTTTCTTTGCAAAGTTCTGCACTTTATCGAGGATTTTCCAACGATCAGTTGTTGGCTGTCCTTCAGGATCCTGATAAACCACAGGTTTGATAAAATCATCCTTTGGTTTCGGAAGGGCTGGTGCAGACTTAAACTCCTTCCATATCTTACGAACAAACTCAGCATATTCTTCGTTGTTCTTGCGACGGAACTCCTCAAACTCTTTATGGATATCGTTTCTGAAATCATTGAAGATATCAGCAAACGAACTGCCTTCCATCTCTCTATCCTCTATGGACTGTAGCAATTCTGCCACCTGTTCACTATCACGGCTGTGCTGCTTCAGCGATGTCAGTTCTTCGTTGGCCATCTGTTTGAGGACATATTGGAGGTACTCCTGAGTCACATCCATAACAGAGTTCGAAGAATTCTTTGACAACGCACTTACTGCGCCCTTTCCGGGAGCAACAAGAATGTAGCGCTTGGAACTTGATACATCCAACAGCTCCACTCTACAATCAGCTGGTATCGTGATGACAACAGACGGCTTGATGCGGGTGTTCATGACAAGCGGAACACTCGAGCCGTTAGGTGCATAGGTTACATTGCCCACCACATAATAGACGAGCAAGTCCTGAGCAAATGCCATAAGCGGCATCATACAGAAGATGACGGCAATAATATATGATCTATATTGTCTCATTTCCTATTGATCTAATCTCTAAACTATAATTATTGACTTCGTCGGCTAAAGTCTAAAGTCTAAGGGCTTCACTTTTAACTCATTAAACTGACTATAAACTTTAAACTTTAAACTTTCAACTTTACTCTACCACTGCTCCTCTGCCTTAGCTTTTGCCTCAGCACTGGCACCGCTCATTGACATCTTCAAAATTTCCTTTGCTTTAGAGTCTGCAAATGCAACGCCAATCTGGAACTGAGTGTTGTTGTTCACCTCGCGATAGACCTCAAAAATGATATCCGTCTTATCGAGCGATTGGTCAATCAACTGCTTAGCAGTACTTACATCTTTCTGAACGGTTGCTACATCTACAGACGAAGTCTGCACATTGGTCAGTGTACTCTCCAGAATACCTGCCACCTTGGTATTGATGGTTCCTGCGACCTCTTCACGGGCACGAGCAACAGCAATCTTGCGTGCTGCAGCATAGCTTCCTGAGACAGCTTCTGATCTACCGATGATATACTGAGGCAGACCTACCTTACCTCCACGTTCCTTTACGAACAGTTCTTCCAACTGTTTCTCCATAGGAGTAGCACCTACAGCTACTTTCCAACCGTCTTTCTTCAGTTCTTTTGCTTGTTTTTTGGCATCTTTTGTTGCCTGTTTCATAATCGCTTTCTGTTCTTTCAACATTTGTTTATCATCCTGAGCAGAAACAGTAGTGCAATACATCATACCAACGACGATGGCTACGAAATAAAATAACTTGGTCTTCATTGTCTTGTAATTTTTTTGTTAGTATTGTTATTAGTTATATCTCCGTTCTCATGAGTGTTCATCACACTATGATGTGCAAATATGAGAATAATTTTGGGAATGACAAAACAAAATCGCAAAAAAAACACCTATTTCATCTATTTTTTTCGTTTTCACCTTCCCTTTATATAATAATTAAGGTGTTTTTTGTACCTTTGCAACGTCAAATTCCAATTTGGAAGAAATAAAAAAAGTTAAAGAAGTTAAAGAAATCAAAGACAGTTGATAGTTAGACTTTAGACTTTAGCATATAAAAAGAAAATCATTGGAAATGGAGAATCATATTGTAATTTCAAACAATATCAAGCAGGCAGTCACTGAGGCTGTCGAAACTGTGGCGCACGACAAAGTGTTTCTGCTGACAGATGAAACAACAGAAAGGCTTTGCAAACCACTGATTCTGGACATCCCTTGCATAAAAGATGCAACAAACATCGTGATTGGTGCAACCGACACTCACAAAAACCTCGACACTTTGGCTCAAGTATGGACACAACTCAGCAACGGAGGAGGAAGTCGTCACTCCTTGATGGTGAATCTCGGAGGAGGTATGGTGACCGATTTAGGAGGTTTTGCCGCATCAACATTCAAACGTGGGATACCATATATCAACATACCTACTACCCTACTCTCTATGGTTGATGCCAGCGTAGGTGGAAAGACAGGTATCAACTTCAATGGACTGAAGAACGAAATCGGTGTATTCCGTACCCCTGAGACGGTCATCATCGACACGGAATTTCTCCGCACGCTCGATCATGAGAATATCTGCTCAGGCTATGCTGAGATGCTGAAACATGGACTGATTTCTACCAACACCACCTTTGCTAAGTTGCTCACGTTCAATCTTGATGATGTTGATTACAAATTGCTGGGCGAGATGGTTGGCGAGAGTGTGGCAGTCAAGGAAAAGATTGTCGAAGAAGATCCTTTGGAGCACGGCATCCGCAAGGCACTCAATCTGGGACACACCTTTGGACATGCTTTCGAGAGTTGGGCACTTACCCGCAAACCATGTCTGCATGGCTATGCTGTGGCATGGGGACTGATTTGTGAACTCTATCTCTCTGCCATCAAGACAGGTTTCCCTACAGAAACGATGCGACAAGTGGTTCGATTTATCAAAGAGAATTATGGGACTCTTCCTGTCACATGTGACGATTATCCAGAGTTATATGCATTGATGACGCACGACAAGAAAAACGAAGCCGGCATCATCAACTTCACCCTGTTAGGCAATGTGGGAGATATCCGAATCAACCAGACGGCCACCAAAGACGAAATCTACGAAACATTTGACTTCTTCAGGGAAGGATAAGATAATGCTTAATGCATAATGCATAATTCATAATGTAAAATGTAGAATGTAAAATGTAGAATGTAGAATGTAAAATGTAGAATTGTAATTAATACCAGTATGAAAAAGAATCTTTTATTTGTTTGTAGTGCAATGCTGCTCATGCTGCTTGCAAGTTGTAACGGGAAACAAGATGCTCCCAAGAGTGAGAACCTGTTTAACATCGCCCTTCCTCCATTCGAGAAACTCGTAGTGACCACTGCTGACGAGACAGAAATCTACAAGGAAGCCAGCACAGACAGTCCCACACTCGTTCAGTGGATTGAGGACATAGAGTCAGATATGGCCGATGTACAATCGAAATGGAGTGACGAACCTGGACTGGAAGGCTACCACTCCTATCCTGATCAATTGTTTACCGATGCTGTTGTTCCTGTAATCGATGAAGAAGGCGATTTTTACCACATTTCTAATTATAATGATTATATTCATTATGGTGAGACAAATGAAGGTTACATTCTGAAAGCGAACGTTAAAGATGCCACACCAGAGCCACTCACAACTGAGAGCCCTGTTCTCTACGAAAAAGGTGATTGGATGAACTTTTACATTGTGAAGGAAGGCAAATACAAGAACTTGGTGCTCCGTGCAGAGATGCGTGAAATGACAGGAGACAAGTTGAATGTAGGTGTACTGCTTGAGAACGGATGTGTAGCATTCCCTCACAACTACTCATTCTGCCTTGGTGTGAACGAAGTAGGTACAGACATCGACATCCAGCCTTACGACTATGATAACATGAACTATGAATTGGGATTCCCACCAAGCATGTACTACGACAATCCAGAAGCTTACATCCGACTATTCGACCCTTCAAAACTCTCTGAGGAGCAGATTGAGAAGATCTTCAACACCGTGAACGGAACAGAGCCTGGTGACATCGAATACATGTATTACTTCCCAAAGATGGACATGAAGTTCCAATCAGTACACAAAAAGAAATAACATTCTATTGATAAATAAAGAGGTGCTCAGTTGAGCACCTCTTTATTTATTTCACGATTACGAATCCTCCGTCTTTCAACAGGTGTAGCTTCACCTTCTTCGGATCTTTTATTTTCAGCTGGGTCTTCTGAGGCTCCCGCTGGGCATCGTCGCTATAGAGGGTAACCACATCACCCTTCTTCAGGAACTGAGAGAGATTGAGCACCTTGTCACATTCTTCCTCTGCATTACTTGCTGCAATGTACCATGTACCTGCGCTCTGGCGAGCCAGCACACAGAACTTACCAGGATAGCCATCCACGAACTGGGTGTCTTCCCAGGTGGTAGGAACGATTCGCATGAAGTCAAGACTCACCTGTGGTGCCCCACCCTCGCTGAACGGACGCAGGTTCTCTGGCGTAAGGGCGAAGTTCTGAATAGGGTTCTGGAACAGCACAGCCTGAGCCAACTCGTGACAGTCGGTTGTCCGACGTGTATTGCCTCCTTCATTTCCTTTGTGGATATGACGATTAAGGAATGAACCACCGAACTCCATACATCCTATCGTGTTGCGGATGAACGGATGTGTTGACGTATCCTTTGCCTCTTTGTCAGCAGCACCCTGTCCGAAATAGATGTTCTCGGAAGCCAATACAGCCTCACTTCCCACATAATTCGGATACATACGCTCCCAACCGCGTGGAATGGTGCATCCGTGGAAGATGACCATCAGGCCGTTGTCATCGGCATCGCTCAGAATAGCTTCATACAGACGCATTGTCTCCTGCTTATCTCCTCCGAAGAAGTCGACCTTTATACCTTTTACGCCCAGTTGGTTCATCCAACGCATCACTTTCTTTCGCTGAATCGGATTGTCCATCTTATGGATAGGACCTTGTTCAATATCGTTCCAATAACCGCTTGAGCTCCACCAGAGGAACACATCAACACCCTGACTCTGGGCATACTTCACAAAACTCTCCATCCTGTCATATCCGAAATTGGTATCCCACCAGTTATCGACCAGAATATACTTGTAGCCCATCTCCTTGGCCAAGGCGACGTACTTCACCTGATCGTCATAGTTGATTGAGTTGTCCTGCCATACAATCCAACTCCACACACCCTTACCGAACTGATACTGGTGGGTAGTCTCATACAGTGGTTCTACATTATCCCAAGGTGCGGTCGTCTCGACAATCGGCTCAAGGGTAGTTCCTACGGTAATCGTACGCCATGGAGTGCTGCCAGGAAGTGAGAAAGCAGGAGCTACGGTACCGTTTCCGTTGTTCTCGCCTTCCATCGGGAACTCGATGGTGTAGAGTCCGTCATCCTTCATATCAGAGATACGACTGCCACAATACTTGCTGTCGACCCCTGTCTCGCTCAGGAGCACCCAACCGTCGTTACCTATACGGAACAGGCAAGGGAAGGTGTATCCATGACGATACTGCGACACACTGGTCATCGGAGCATCATATTTATAGCCCTCCTCATAGCTGGGCTTCGTCCGTTTCCATCCAATCATTGGGTCACTCTGTGGAGTAAGGAACGTCGTAGTCTTCGTTGGAAAATCAAATCCTGTTACTTCTGAACGAATCACCACACTCGCCGTCTCACCCATTTTGGGCAGGTTATATCGGAAAGCGATATCGTTGTTACTCACACGAAACTCCACAGCATAAGTATAGCGTCTTTGCTGGAGGGTGATAGTCAACTGATTAGCCTCATAGTGTACCTTCGACACCTTACTGCGATTCAGGGTGTAGTCGTTGCTGATTTTACCATCCTGAGCCGACACAAACGTCAGTTGTTGGGAAAAGTCACCCAGGTTGGCGATAAAGCCCAGCGGTGAATCATCGAGCATCTGTTTACCATTATACAGAACCGAATAGTAAGGTCTGCCCTCTTTCATGTTCACATTTACTTTAAGGCGTCCGTCCGGACTGCTCACAGTCGCTACCTGAGCGACAGCAACCATCGTTTGAAATGCAGCCAAAGCTGCGCAAAGTAGTTTCTTCATAAATCGGATTAATAATTTTTCAATCTTTCAATTTTTCTTCGTACGCTTCCAGCGCTTTCTTTGCAATCTCTACAGCCTCATCCATTGAGATATTCTGCAACTGTCCACCGGCAGCATTCAGATGGCCTCCACCATTGAAGAATTCTGCTGCCACCTTATTGGCGGGGAAGTCGTCCACTGAACGCAGAGACACAAAGATACGAGGATGTTCCATATCCTCACGCATATAGATCGACAACTTCGTGCCTTTGATTTCAAGCGGCATATTCACCACACCCTCAGTATCACCTTTAACATAAGAGAAACGGTTCAGTTCATCGCGTGTCAGAGTGAAAAGTGTAGCATGCAGGTCGGGGAACACCTGCAGTTTCTCCGACAGGATATAACCCAGCAATCTGAAGCGGGCCTCTGTGTAGTTGTTATAAATCAAGCGGTTGATTTTGTCCTTATCAATTCCCTTCCTTAACAGTTCCGACAGGATGATGTAGAGGTCAGGATCGTTCGATCCATACGTAAACTTACCTGTATCTGTACACATTCCTGCATACAAATCCTCCGCACCTGCTTTCGTAAGGTTGGACATTCCTCCGATGGCATCGATGAGCCGGAACACCAACTCGCTCGTGCTACTTGCATCAGGATATGAGATGGTGAGGTCGCAGAACTTCTGGGGATGCAGATGATGATCAATCATGATTTTCTTCGCCTTCGAACGCGTTATAGGTATAGCCAGTTCCTCTAATCGTGTAGGCTCATTGAGGTCGAGCACCACTATCAAATCAGCTGCAGTGATATATGTCTTCGCCATTGCTCTGCGACGGTCGTACTGGATAATCTTATCCGCATCCGTCATCCATTTCAAGAAATCAGGAAAGTAGTTCGGCACAATCACAGTCACCTGCTTCCCTTTCTTCTTCAGGTACTCATACAAACCCAGCGAAGAGCCAATCGCATCCCCATCAGCAGAGATGTGCGACACGATGACCACGTTCCGGCATGCCTCAAACATCCGTTTCGCCTCCGCAACTTCAGTATATGATATTTTCTGTGACAACATATTTCTTACCTCTTACTCCTTACCTCTTACCTCTTTTTTTAGCTAAAAGCCGTAAGCTGTAAGCCAATTTACGTTGCAAAGATACAAAAAAGTTAGAAGTTAGGAGTTAGGAGTTAGGAGTTTTTTCCATGAATTATCATGAATTGTCAACTTATTATGCATTATGCATTATTCATTATGCATTATTTTAGCTTTTAGTTGTTCACTATTCACTATTTTTTCCCTTCTTTTTCATAAACAGTCCCTCGTTCCATTAAGGTCTTGACAAATTTCTTCAGCCATTGCGTTGAGAGCCACGCATTCAGAACGACTGATATGACGTTTCTTTTCATCGTAGGGCCAAGGACTGAGTATAAGCAAACGACCAGCAGCACACGCATCGAACAGCTCATCTGCAGGTTTGTAATAATCACGGAATCCATTGTCCGCAATAAGGACGAAAGGGTGTCGTTCCTGTAACAGCACCTGCATCACCCGCTTCTCCTGTGGCGAGATAAATGGTGACACCATCACTGTGCCCTTACGTGCAGCCAGTACACAGCCATTCATATAATTACGCAATGGTTCTGGTTTGCCCAGCTCTGCAGCTTTCACCATAACACTACGCACATGAACAGGTTCAAAATGCCTAGCCATCAGTAGCGCCACATTCCCTACGCCATCATATTTTCTGCCACCCACTTCTATCTCCTTCTGCACTCGGAAATTGCCAGGCCTTAGTCGCTTGGTCGCCAACCGTTGCGGGTTCATCTGAACATACCGAATCATCGTATGCAACTGTCCTCGACGTGACAAAGGACGAATGAATGGGCGCTCAGTGAAAACAGGGAAAGGATAGCCCCCTTCGTCAATTGTCTCCGTGTCTCTTCCCCCTTCGTCAATTGTCTCCGTGCCTCTTCCCCCTTCGTCAATTGTCTCCGTATTTAATACGGAAGACCTCGAATTTAATTCGGCCACAACAGACAAAGTATAAGCCCTACCATGCTTCTTCACCCCTTGCCAATATCCACGAATAACGCTGCGAATGCTCGTATCCATCACCTGTGTCACATGAATAATTACATGCAAGTGATCAGGCATGAGGCAGAATTGGAGAATGCGGATTGCGGGATAGTGCCTCACCATCACATACAACTCATCAACAACAGCATTGCCCAAAGCAGTCCGCTCAATCCGCGCGTTCGAGGGGTCACCTTCCGGAATCACCAATCTTCCGAGCAGCGGCTCACGCGAAGGCACAGTCAGCGTGATATGATACACCCCGACACCCCTCCATGCAGTTCCTGACTCCTGCCATTGCCATGTGTTCTGTTCTGCCATATCGCCGGTTACGTTTTAATTCCAGCTGCAAAGAAAGAGATTTTTTTTGATACCTCCAAAAATTTTTGCATTTTTTTGTTTTTTGCGGTCGAAGGCCAATGCAATAACAAGAATCGTGGGAATCAAAGAGTCCCTTGATTTGATTATTATCAGTCAGAGGGTGGAAAGATAATAGAAACTATACGTTGTCGTTTCTGACCATTCTTGTAGCACACAACCTCAATATATAGTCCACCTTGTATTGGTTTGAGGGTACGGATTCCGCTGACGGTGTAGTAGCTGATGCTCTCGATTTCATCTGGAGGAGACGAAAAAAGGACGGCATTTGCATCTGTTTTTACTGCGGTGTCGTAGGTAGTTTTTATATTATGGATTCCGATGGTGGGATGGTAGAATGTCCACAAGTTGTTTCCTCCATCTGGGTATCGGCCTACTGTTTCCTTCGACGAATGTGAGTTGTAGCAGATTGTATCTGCCCATACGCCATCAGGCGAATGAAGCGTTAGGACACGGTTATCTGCATTCTTCAGTTTGAAAGGCAGATGCAACTGAGTTATTGACGGTTTACCATCGCACCAAATAACCAGATGTCCATTGGGTTGTATAATTGTGGAAAACTCACCCCTGTCCCCTCCAAGTGAGAGGGAGTTTATATCAATTTGGTATTTTGTCGGATTCTTATCTTCGTCACTAAAGAACCACCCGGCCACATCAACTGGCTCCTGTCCTCGGTTATACAATTCAATCCAATCAGCACGTTTTCCATAATCATTCACGTAGATGTCGTTTGCTGCGCTGACCTCATTGATGCAGATGGGCGACAGGACGTTGTCCGTTTTCTCATAGACAGCCGTATAGGTGCCAGACTTCGTAATCTGATACTCCGTTGCCCGACTCAGCCATCTGCCGTGCTGGTCGCTCCACCCTACGAAGCGGTAGCCTTCCGCAGCGCTTGTGCTCACAGTTACTATTCCAAAGAGTTCACCGGCGAACTTACCGAATGGTACATCCATACCTTCAATTTGAATCCTTGCATACGGACAACTGGTGCCGATGGTTACATTGAATCCGTTTGGAAGTGCGTATGCATTCATCAAGGACTTGATACGCGCCTCTCTATTGCTCTCCCCCCACATCGTCTCTTGCAGCTTGCGGTAGGTGGCGGCAGTAGATCGGCTATCAAACAACAAGGCATTCTTCACCAAAGAACAAATGCTGTCACTAATGTGCTGACATCTTTCAGGTGTATATATACTGCCATGAAGGATGCAGTAGGCCACAACAAATTGCTGACGGAAGGACGAGTTGCGTTTCAAGTTGTTATAAAGCATCAACACCTCATTTGTCCTAATACCTTCGATGTTTTCCACATTGTCGGTCCGTTCCCATGTCAAGTCCTGGTCAAAGAATACGAAATGGAATTTCCCGTCATTCCACGTTCGATACCCTTTCACATTGTTGCCGTTAAGAAGCCAGTCATAACTGCCCGTATAGCAAATAGCGGCCATATAGCGCACGAACTCATCTATGTCCAACAGCTGGCAGACCTCGGCAAACCCAGCATTAGTCTCAACTTTCTCGGAAAGGCTTATCAGACGGTCAAACGCCTCACGTGTTCCACCTTTTTGACGATAGCTACCGCTACTGTATTCGAACCCATCAATCTCATCATTATCATAGCCATAGTTGGCGCAGCCATGGAAGCGATTGTTCGGCTCTCGAATATTCATCATGGCCAAGTACTTGCCGTTGATAAACACATGTGCAGGCTGATACTCCTGCGCATCAACATAGAATCCGCTTAACGTCAGCACTTGTTGGGTGATGGCATCCTTGATACGAGGGCCTCCATCGGTTCTGTTGTTGTTTCCTCCGTTGCGAATCAACAGTTGCTTATACTCGTGGTATGGTTTGTTTGAAAAAACAGAAAAGCTGAAATGACTATTTCCATCGTATAGTTTCTTTGACTGTACCTTAAACGAAGCTGGAGGAAAATGGCGACTATATCCACCAGCCACTTCAAAACTCGTCTCCTGATTGATAACCATTTTGCCTTCTGCCGTCAAGTACTCAAAGTTGACGGGACGTTCCCAGTCCATATTAAGGTTGGACTTGCCTGTTGAGCCTCGTCCTGTGATGCCGTTCATACCACTCACATAACAGCCAATCATGTTGTCATAGAGATTGCGTGGGTCGGTGGTGACGGCAACAATGGGCAGATAATAGTTTCTATCCTTAAAGATATACGTGCGTGTAACTACACCGCTTGGCAGTTTATCGTCGGAGAATAATCGTAGACGCAACACCGTGGTCTGCGACACATGGAAAAGACCGTCCGCGCATGTTTTTCCGTTCATGAGTGTCGGAGTACTTCCATCCGTAGTGTAAAGGAGTGTCGTTCCAGAAGGTATCTGCACATGCACATCGAACGCTGTAGTGAAGAGTCTGGAATCGCAGTCAACCTCTGGAGCTGTCAAACATTCCTGAGCATAATGACCTTCATTGGGCGCACCTGGAGTTGGAACACCGCAATACTGCCATTCGTCAGCATTCAAACTTACTCTCGCATAACTGCAACGCGGAACGGACTCTGGATATGTGACGGATAAATCCACGTTAGTACCATTTCTAGACAGATAGATTGTGCCACCAGTCCGGTCAAGCTTGAATCTCACTTGCTTTGCCGCATCTGGACCATATTCGCCATCGGTTGCATTGTGATCGAAGAAAAGACATAGATAGCATCCAGGCTTCAATACTCCATAGCCCGACAATTTATGCTTCGCCAGATTCATAACATCATCGCTCACATACCACCCTTCCAACAAAACATCATGGTCGCCCCTATTGTACAACTCAACCCAACCGCCATAATTATTCGAGTAATCAATAGTCTGGTCAATGTTGGCGACACAAACTTCTGTGAATATAATCGCTCCATTACTTTGGGCATTTATGCACAAACACATCACAACAAACAGTAAAATAAAAAGGAATCTATTCAACATACTATTGCAAATGTAAATATTTAAAAATCATAGAATGTAACAATTGAAACTTGAAATACTCGAGGAGATTTTAAGGCAACACGAAGGTCTAATCCCTTGAAAACAAAGGATTACAAAAAATTTCACAAAGAGAGCTCTGCTATCAGGCGGATTATTTACAGTCGGATCTTTTCTTCATTACCAGCACCCGTACCTTTATACTTCGAACGGGTAGCATTGAAGTTATAACGGATAGTTGCAACAAAGCGACGGCGGTCGTAGAAATTGCCTTGATATAGTCGTACCTGATGGTTGTAGACATGATTACCATCGCGACTTCGGTTGAGCAAATCTTCGCCAGCCAACCGAATGCTCAGATGGTCATGGAGGAACGTCTTGACCAGACTCACGTCAAGAACTGCTTGCGAGTAGCTCATGTAAACATTCTGATAGTGTCCTCGGCTTTGGTAGCGGAAATTGAGTTCGGCTGTCAGGTTATGAGGGACAGAGAATGTGTTGTTCAACTGCACCATTGCTATGGGTCGGTTCAATCGAATGGTCTCCGTAAAACTTTCCATCGTAAGCCATGGCTTGATGACCCCAATGGTAAGCATTGGATGCCAAAAAGCAACTGTGGGCGAAAGAATAAGCATCGGAGAAAGCGTCTTAATGCTATGAATATTTTTATAAGAAACAACTGTTTCAATAGAATGTGGATTGAGTTCCTGAATCCAATGGATGATTGCATCACGTTCATCTGTATAGCTGACAGAGAATTGTACCCATCGCCATGATGTTTGTATTGAAAATGTATGACGCGTAGATTTGTTTAACAGAGGGTTTCCTTTACTCATAGAGTAACGGTTGCCATAGAACAAACCATTACTGAGTTGTCGATATGTGGGACGAGTGGTCTTCACAGAATAGCCAAGAAGTAACTTGACATCGCCTAACTGCGTACTTAAAGATGCAGAGGGATAGAAGTTGCCGTATGAACGACTTTGTTCCTGCACCCGGACACCCTTGTCGTAATAGTCAAACCACACGTATTCGTAACGCAATCCAGCACGTATCTGTCCAATGGGTAACTTGTGCGAATACTCAGCATAGGGACAGAAGCTCTGTTCTTTCAGTGTGCTGAAGCTTGAGCGGACATATCGCATGCCTGATGGTGACTGGTCAATATAATCGTCTTGCCGATGTGTATTGATATACTCTGCCCCGAAATCGAGGGAACCGCCCATAAGCGGATGATTCAGCGTAAGCTTGGAAGCAAACATACGGTTCTTGACTATATTTTCTGCCTCTATCTTTCTATTCTCCTCTCTTTCACAGGTTTCCATAATGCTACTATGCTTGAGATAGCCATTATTCAGATAATCTACGTTCAAGTCAATACTCAGTTGTCCGATGTTGCCCACATAGTATGCGTTCAGTTTATGGCTGGCATCTTCCTTCGTCCGCTCACCAGTATGGTTGTTCCAACGGTCATAGTGTTGATGGTCTTTTTCCACATCGCTGACGATAACGGTTGTCAACTCATCTGTTGCAGGCAACCCCAACTCATACTTAACGCCAAAGGCATGGTGCTCATTAGGAGAATAGTTGAATCCTCCATCTATCTGATAGTCACGATCCGTTGACTCTGTTCTCATATCGTTCTTCTGGTTCCAAAGAGAATCGCCCTGTGTTTCCTGCTCCATATCGGCTATCTGCAGGTATCTCCCATCAGAGAGCCAAAGAGAGCCAAACATATCAAGCGCATTGTGACGATAATTCAAGTCCAACGAAAAAGCTTCCTGTGACAGATGACCTTGTCGCCATCGTCCCCATGTATCAACACTCAATCCGTCGCCCACCTTGCGTATGGTCTGTATTTTTATAACGGCATCAACCGTAGCATCGTACTTGACACCAGGATTCATAACAAGCTCGATGTGCTTGATGTCTGTTGACTTCAGTTGTTCCAATTCCTTGATGCTCCGCATCTGCCGTCCATTGATATAGACAAGAGGAGTACCTTTGCCAAAAACTTCGTATTCGTTATCTCTTTGAACAACACCTGGGATATGTCGCAAGACATCATTGGCCGTTCCTAATTGACTAAGAAGCGTATGCTCCACGTTGGTTATCATTCCTTCTTCACCCATCTGATACTGAGGAATTTGTCCTATCACATTGACACCTCTTATCGTATAAGACTCTGGTTGCATCCGTATTGTGCCAAGTTCTGTATCTTCGCATAATTTATAAACAGTCTTATACCCGATATACGAGATACAAGCAACAACGGGATGCTGTTCACAGGGGATGACGAGAAAGCCACTCTCGTTCGACACCCCACCAGTTAGTAGTATGGAATCCTTAGGCGAAAGCAAGGCGATATTGGCGTATGCTACAGGCTGATTATTCTCATTAACGATAACACCTTTATAGCGTAGAGCTTTCTTTAGTGGACACTCCACGAAAATGTCGTGGTTGTCAATGTTCATGCGGATAGGATAGAAACCTATCATCTGACGAATAGCTTCAGGTACAGTTTTGTCACATACAGAAGTAGTGATACGGAAATCCTCCAGCTCATTGTAGAGGAAACTGATGGCATAATCATCACTCTCCTCGTTCAACTGGCGCAAGGCCTCGCTGAGCGACACGTCATTATATTCATGCGTGATACGCTGAGCCTGTATCACAACTGTTTCGCTGAAAAGCAATAATAACAATAGTAGTTTCCTCATATCGTTTTATTGTTGCAAATGTGAGCAGCACATACCTTCTGCCGTAATTCATCCTGCCTATCGGCATACATTTTATATAATAATCGGCCATTGCGGTCACTCTGCTCACGAGTGAATTCTTTATTATAGAGACGCATACCACCAGCCGTAAGACTGCGGAACCCTGCATCGTACCAACCGACTTTCAACCCATTGAGCCATGCACGAATGCATAACTCGTAATCATCGAATTGGAAGGGAGCAAAACGGAAATCTATGTGGTGCAGATGGCGTTTGAACAAGTCACGGTTGACCCACATAGGTGCGCGGTTGACAACAGTAACGAAGCAGAATTCGCCAGATGTCTGCGATGCCCCGCCATGTGCCCACTTGAGATTGGCATCGAAGTCAACCTCAAGTCCGCTCTTGCCGCCGAGGATAACCATGTCAGGATTCCGTTCAAAAAGACTGACAGCTTGATCTACCCAGCTGATGTCATCGAAGTCATCATCATCTTGCATTAGGGCCACAAACCTGCCGTTCGCCAAGCGAATGGCCTTGTCGTAGGTAACATTCTCGAACAAATCATCTGCCCGCATCAGAAACTCGTTGGCACCAGCCAAAGCATCCACAAGTCGTGCAGTGTGTTCAGGCATGGAGCCATCATCAATGACAATAATCTCTGCATCTTCATACTGCCGCAATTTAGGCAGTACATGGCAAACCTGCAAACTTTTGTTGTGCGACTGAAGAATAAAGGTCACCTGCGGCTTTTTGCGATAGCCTTTTGCCACCCACATAGCATGGTTCTTCTGCTGCTGAGCAACTCCCGACCGCTTCTGCATGGCTAACTTTAATTTTTCAAGCAACAATGCTATGGATATTGTTCTCATGGTCTACTCAACGATTAGCATGGTACCTTCCTGCCTTACATTCAGGCTTTCGAAGTGGTTCAGTTTCTTGATCAGTTCATCCAATCCCTCCTTAGGTTTCCATACGAAATAGAAACGCAACTGGCGCGCATCAGTGTTACGGAAAACCGCATCAACGTGGTAGAAACTGGCGATGTCCATAAGCATCGTGTCAAGCGGCACGTTATCGAAGATAAGCGTATCAGCAAGAGGTTCGATATGTTCCCTATCTTTTGAGGTATAAATCTCCTTACCCACAGGAGAAGTCATGAGGGGACTTTCACCATTTTTGGAGGAATTAGAGGTTGAATTCCATAAATGTACGGCAGCAATAGCGATGCACGATATGACGACGACACCAATGATAGCAGCCGCTATTTGTTGCCAACGATGCAAAGGACGTACTTTGAGCGATACCTGCTTCTGCTCTATTTTCTTCCAAGCTGAATCTACGTCGGGCACCTGATCGAGATCGTCCATCATGGTCTCCAACTGTTCGTCAGAATAGTTCTCAGGATGCTCCTGCATATCAAGAAACATCTGCCAGGATTTGTCTGAAGGTCTCATAGCTTGCTAGGATTAAAACGGTTTTTAATTTGATTCAAGGCGTGAGAAAGATGTTTCCATACGGCTACACGGCTGATGCCCTCTGCGGCAGCAATCTCCTCATAGCTGCATCCTTCAGAGAAGCGGAGATGGAAGATACGTTGCTCCTGCTCGGAGAGAGAACAAGCAACGAACTCGTCTATGTCCGTCAAACGCTCGTCATCAACTTCTGAATTGTCAATTGGCTCAATGAAGCTGTTGGCATCTATAGGAGTTGACACATGGCTCAGTCGCTTGAAACACTGATTGCGGACGCTTGTCAGCAGATAGCGTTCCTCAGTACCAGAAACGAGCACCGACTGTCCACAAAGCAAGTGTTCGAAGATGTCGCTGACCACATCTTCGCTCTCCTGCTCGTCGTACAGTAAGGTTCGCGCCACCCTGTACATCTTGGCATAGTGCTGCTTGAACAGCCGTTGGATTTCCTTCTTTTCCATCACGTCTTTTCCTATAATACCCATCAGACATAGAAAATGCTAACCCTTGGTATATTTTTTCTGCAAAATTAATCATTTCTAGTAAAAATAAAGCTTTAAGACAATAAGAATAGTCTCTTTTTCGATAAAAAAGTAAATAAATGTCAGAAAGCGGATAAAACATGAGGTTTCGCGACCTTAGTTTTACCCTCGACTTACGTTTGAGGTAGAGTTGAGGCGAATAAAGAAACACAGAGAAAAATAAAGTATTTTTTGTTTTTTCGCAACACCTAACGTTGAAAACGTGCAAGTTATTAATTATCAAGCACTTAGATATGAAAAGAAGGCTTAAAGACCTAACATAAAACCTAACATAGACCTAACATAGACCTAACATTGTACCTAACACTATATCCCAAAGGGAATGTAAAATTTTAAAAATGATAAAATGTAAAAATTAAAAGATGCATACTCCTCCACCATAAATGGTCCCCCTCCTCTACCTTAGAGGAGGAGCTAGGATGTTAGGTGTGTGTTAGGTTTATGTTAGGTGTTGTGTTAGGTGTTGGGGACATCAGAAATGGCATTACAGGTGTCTGTGACAAGGATTTTGAAGGTTTTTATGTTAGGTGTTTCGTATTTTTGCAAATTATTCAAAAATTTTGGCACACCTGCATATTCTTGTGTCGACAATTTGATTGTTATAAGATAAAAAAGACTTCGTTGAAAAACAAAAATATTCAAAATACTTGCCTGTGATGCATGCTCTGTTGAGAGCATTTGTTCGAAGCCATCGTGCTCAGTTCTGTTTAAGCAAGCTTAACAGCCCTTAGCTCGACACCTCCGAACAGCCTACGGCCTCGCATCATAGTCAAGCAAAAATAAGAAAAAGTCCCACACGGGGACTGAGTCGGTCCCATTCTGGGACTGGGACGGTCCCTCTTTGGGACTCTGGTAGTCCCTCGTATGGGACTCTTGCCCTTCTCCTTGCCTTGCCTTTTCCTGAAATTACTTGTCAGTTTTCACCTGGTTAAACTGAATTACTTGACATTCTTATGAATTACATACTGAATTACTTGACATTTATTATAGGGACAAACTCTTCGCCTGTTTT